>DBYB01000033.1:4534-7161 GCA_002309995.1 Bacteroidales bacterium UBA1197 | reverse complement strand
TCGCGGGCCTTCTTGTTCACGAAGGTCGAGCGGTTGACGGTGAAGATCTTCTTGTTGGTAGGGAGAGGGATAGGTCCGTTCACCTTCGCGCCAGTAGCTTTCACCGTGTCGACGATCTTGGCGGCAGACTTGTCTACCAGCATATGATCGAAAGACTTGAGTTTAATTCTAATTTTCTGATTCATATAAAATTCTTAATTTTTAACAATCATTTTTATTCGTCATCCGAGACAAACCTGTAGCCGCTCTTCTCCACAATATCTTTGGCCATGGGCCCCGGCACCTCCGCGTAGTGGTTGAAGGACATGGTGCTCGTTGCGCGTCCGGAAGACAGCGTACGGAGCACGGTCACATAACCGAACTGCTCGGAGAGCGGGACGAAGGCCTTGATGATGCGGGCACCGCTTGCAGATGAATCCATCGAGGTAATCTGGCCGCGACGGCGGTTCAGGTCGCCTACGATTTCGCCCATATACTCTTCCGGCGTCACTACCTCGAGGTCCATAATGGGCTCGAGGAGGACGGGCTTGCACTTGCGGCAAGCGTGACGGAAGGCCATACGGGCTGCAAGCTCGAATGACAACTGATCAGAATCCACCGGATGATATGAACCATCCAGCAGGGTGACCTTGAGAGACTGCACCTCGTAACCCGCAAGTACGCCGTTGGCCATTGCGGATTCGAAGCCCTTCTGAACACTCGGAACGAACTCCTTGGGCACGTTGCCCCCCTTCACCTGGTTGTCGAACTGGAGGCCGCTCACACCCTCGTCGGCGGGGCCGATCTCCACGATGATATCTGCGAACTTGCCGCGGCCGCCCGTCTGCTTCTTGAAGACCTCGCGATGCTGAATGCTCGCGGTAACGGCCTCCTTGTAGTTGACGTGAGGGGCGCCCTGGTTGATCTCCACGCCGAATTCGCGGCGCAGACGGTCAACGATGATATCGAGATGGAGCTCGCCCATACCGCTGATGACGGTCTGGCCGGTCTCGGTGTCCGACTTGACGGTGAACGTAGGATCCTCCTCCGCAAGCTTCGCGAGCGCAACCCCGAGCTTGTCGAGGTCCTGCTGCGTTTTGGGCTCCACGGCGATACCGATGACGGGATCGGGGAACTCCATTGACTCAAGCGTATAGCGGTGGTTCTCTGCGCACACGGTGTCGCCCGTGTGGAGATCCTTGAATCCTACTGCAGCGCAGATGTCTCCCGCCTCCACGAAATCTATGGGATTCTGGTGGTTGGAGTGCATCTGGTACAGACGTGCGACCCTCTCCTTCTTGCCGGAACGGGCATTCATTACATAGGTACCCGCATCCAGGTGTCCGGAGTAGGCGCGTATGTATGCAAGCCGTCCGACGAACGGATCCGTTGCAATCTTGAACACAAGACCGCAGAACGGAGCTGTAGGGGTAGGAGGGAGCATAACGTCACTGTCGTTTGCCATGTTGGTGGCGTGGGTCTCGCCAACGTCCAGCGGAGAAGGCAGGTAACGCATTACCGCATCCAGGAGGAACTGGACTCCCTTGTTCTTGAAGGACGAGCCGCAGCAAGCGGGCACTATCTGCATAGAGATGGTGCCTTTGCGCAGGGCGGCTACGAGTTCCTCCTCGGTAATGGAGTCGGGATCCTCGAAGAACTTCTCCATAAGGGCGTCGTCGAGCTCTGCCGCCTTTTCAACCAACGCGGCACGCCACGTATCGACCTCATCCTGCATTTCTGCCGGAATGTCGCCGTACGTGTAGTTGACGAGTTCTTCGTTGTTGTTGTAGAAGATAGCCTTGCGTGCGATAAGATCGACAATACCCTTGAAGTTCTCTTCCGCTCCGATGGGGAGGCAGATGGGAACGGCGGTGGCGCCGAGCTTTGTCTTGATTTCTTCAACACAGGCGAGGAAGTCTGCTCCGACGCGGTCCATCTTGTTGACGTAAGCCAACTTGGGCACGCCGTACTTGTCGGCCTGGCGCCACACCGTCTCGCTCTGCGGCTGCACGCGCCCGACCGCACAGAATGTAGCGATCGTGCCGTCCAGTACGCGCAGCGAGCGCTCTACTTCCACGGTGAAGTCCACGTGACCGGGAGTGTCGATCAGGTTGATCTGATAGGTCTGGCCGCCGAAGTGCCAGAAGGCCGTGGTGGCAGCGGAGGTGATGGTGATACCCCTCTCCTGCTCCTGGACCATCCAGTCCATCGTGGCAGCGCCCTCGTGGACCTCGCCGATCTTGTGGGTCTTGCCGGTGTAGTAGAGGATACGCTCGGACGTAGTGGTCTTGCCCGCATCAATGTGGGCCATAATGCCGATGTTCCTCGTGTATTTAAGATCTCTCTTGGCCATCAGGTGTTCAGGCTAAAAGCGGAAGTGGGCAAATGCCTTGTTGGCCTCTGCCATCCTGTGCATATCCTCCTTGCGCTTGAAGGCGCCGCCTTCATTGTTGTAAGCAGCAATGATTTCTGCACAAAGTTTCTCTGCCATGGAGCGGCCGGAACGCTTACGGGCGAAGGCGATCATATTCTTCATCGAAAGCGAGATCTTCCTTTCAGGACGCAACTCCGTAGGCACCTGGAAGTTGGCACCACCGATACGGCGACTCTTAACCTCGATCTGAGGGGTCACGTTCTCGAGAGCCTTC
>DBYB01000033.1:908-4475 GCA_002309995.1 Bacteroidales bacterium UBA1197 | reverse complement strand
GAATACGCGATACTCTTCTTCCCCTGCAACATCAGGTTGTTCACGAAACGGGTAACCATCGTGTCGTGGAACTTGGGATCTGGAAGTAGAATCCTCTTCTTAGGCTTTGACTTTCTCATTTTTGTAACTGTTTTTTAAACACCTCGCGGACTACTTCTTGGGCCTCTTGGCACCATAGAGGGAGCGGGACTGGGTCCTGCCCTCTACGCCAGCGGTATCCAAAGCGCCACGAAGGATGTGGTAACGTACACCGGGAAGATCCTTCACACGGCCTCCGCGAACGAGCACGATGGAGTGCTCCTGGAGGTTGTGACCCTCGCCGGGAATGTAGGCATTGACCTCTTTGGTGTTCGTGAGACGTACACGGGCAACCTTACGCATTGCTGAGTTAGGTTTCTTAGGGGTGGTTGTGTAAACCCTAAGGCATACGCCACGCTTCTGAGGGCAAGCATCCAACGCGCGGGACTTGCTCTTTACTTCGACAGTCTCGCGTCCTTTGCGGACCAATTGTTGAATTGTTGGCATAAGTGTTTGTTAATAAATAAAATAATAGCCCCTTCTTATTCAAAAGGGGCTGCAAAGATACAAAAAAATCTTTATTTCGCAAGCGCCGCCAGCTCAATATCCTTGTCAGCACGCTCCTTGAGCTCGGGTTTCTTGGAGATGGCGCTGGCCAGATACTTGCCGGCTTCTTCCGTGTTGCCCTTGCGGGCGGCTATCACGGCGCGGAGGTAATCGGCCTTGCCGCACTTGCAGGTAACGGCTGCGGAAGCGGCGTCAAGCTCGTTGTTGAGCAGGAATGCAACGGCTGCATTCTGGCCCTTCATACCCTTGGCGGCCTTGGCTGCGGCAGCATAGTCACCCTTAATGATATCGAGAATCACGAGGTTCTCCTTTGCCTGGGCGTTGCCGGACTTCTCGAAGCACTTGGCAGCCTCGGCATAATCCTCATAGCGCATGGCGACCACGCCGGTGGCGTTGAGAACGTCGGCATCGGGGTTCTTGATCTTGCCGAGATAAGCTCCTGCGAGGGAGTTCTTGTCCTGGTCGAGATAGAGCATGGCGAGGTTGTAGCGGGCCACGTCGGAGTCGAACTTGTTGATGGCGAACTTGTAGAGGGTCTCCTTGCTCTCGGGAGTGGAGGAAATCTTTGCAAGACGGAGCACGGAAGGCAGGTCGAAGCTGTCGATTCCGCTCTCGGAGAGCTTGAGGAGCTCTTCGTTGTCGTAGTTGCGGAACTCGGAGCTGGTGACGAAGCGGGCGCGGCGGAGTTCGGGGAACACGGTCTTGTTGATTTCAGAGTAGATCTGGGCCATGTTGCGGATTTCGCTTTCGCGGACTGCAGGGTCGCTGTACATAGAGAGAACGCGGAGAATGAGGTCCTTGTCGGGGATGTCGGACTTCGAAACGGCCTCCTGGAAACCATCCCAGTCCTGACCCATACTCTTCACCTCGATGCCGGTAACCTCGATGTCGCCTGCATCCTTGCTGATCTTGTCCCACGCCTTCTGGGCAGAACCGGCGCGCTTGTCGGACAGCTTGGCGTTGTAGTCCTTGCCTCCCTCGGGAGATGCGTAAGCAACAATCTGGGTGCCCTTTACGGTAGTGCGCTCATCTTTCTGGAGCTTGTCGAGATTGTACTTGTAACCCTCGATGGAATAGGATTCGAACTCGCTCTTCTTCACCTTGTCGGAGTTGACGTCGTACATAATGCGGCCCTCGGTGCTGCGCTCGATAACGGCCTGGTAGCCGTCCGGCTTGTACTTGTACTCGCCGCCGAGGTCGGCCAGCTGATAGGTGGCAATGCAGCCGTCGGCCACCTTGATGGGCTCAATGGGATACTGCTTGTCTTTGTAATTCACCACGCTGCGGAGTTCGAGCCTGGCCTTCTCGCAACCGGGCACGTAATCGAACTTGAGCCTTTCGGTAACGGTGGCGCCGGCGGCGGAGATAACCTTGTAGTTATCCTTTACCTTCTCGCCCTGATAGTGGAGTACGGGAGCGGCTATTTCGCCTCCTTCGTACACCAGCACGGGAGTTACGTCCATCGTAGCCTTGGGATGGAAGTAATCCTTGGGGCAGGTAACCGTGATGGTGGCGGGAATCTGGCCGCCCTTGATCTCAAGTACCTCGGGATTGCAGTTTATAACTACGTCTTTGGCGAGCTGCATCTGCTCGAGCCTGGATTTTGCACAGGACGCGGACAGCAAAACCAGAGTGGCAAGCGCCGCAAAAGTAAGTATTCGTTTCATAACGCAAATATAGTATTTTTTCATAACTTTGCACGGATATGGACGCACAAGAGCTTCAGTTACTGAAAAACAGATACGACATCATAGGTAACGACCCGGCACTCAACCGGGCGCTGGAAACCGCCATCGCCATAGCCCCCTCAGACCTCACGGTTCTCATTGAGGGTGAGAGCGGTACGGGCAAGGAGAATATCCCGCGCATCATACATCAGTACAGCCGCCGCAAGACAGGCAAATACCTTGCCGTCAACTGCGGAGCCATCCCCGAAGGCACCATCAACGCCGAGCTCTTCGGGCACGAGAAGGGAGCCTTCACCGGGGCCGTCGGCGAGCGCAAGGGCTACTTCGAGGAGGCCAACGGCGGCACCCTCTTCCTGGACGAGATAGGCGAACTGCCCAAGGAGACGCAGGCAATGCTCCTCCGCGTGCTGCAGAACGGAGAATTTATGAAAGTAGGCTCATCGAAGGTAGAGAAGACCGACGTGCGCATCATCTGCGCCACCAACGTCAACCTCTCCTACGCCGTTGCCACCGGGAAGTTCCGTCAGGACCTGTACTACCGAATCAACTCCATAGAAATCAAGATGCCGCCGCTGCGTGAGCGCAAGAGCGACATCTACCTGCTGTTCCGCAAGTTCTCCTCCGACTTCGCACAGAAGTACGGCTGCTGCAGGGCTACGCTCGACCTGGGAGCCATCTCGATGCTGTCTGCATACCGCTGGCCCGGTAACATCCGCCAGCTCAAGAACGTGGCCGAGACCATCACCGCCATCGAGAGCAAGCCGGCGCGCGGGTCGGACGACAAGGTGGAACTCGGCACCGCAACCCTTTCGCGCTATCTGCCAGATGAGCAGGACTCCCTGCTGCCGGCGATGCCTGCACAATCCGCCCAGGGGTCCGCGAGCCCCCTCGGCGACGAAGACAAGAAGATGATTGTGAAGGCAATACTGGACCTCAAGCAGGAGGTGGATGAACTCAAGCGGCGTCTCGATGCGGCCGGCAGCAGCAACGCCCCTGCCCCGCAGGCAGGCTACCTGCCCACGCACGCTGCCGAGGAGCCCGACGAGCAGCTGCCCGGCGCCGAAGAGCATGAACCGCAGGAGCTCAGTATGCGCCAGATGGGCGACGATATGATAGAACGGGCGCTCGCCAGGCACGGCGGCAAGGTCAAGCCGGCCGCCAGGGANNNACCGCAAACTCGCAGAAAAGAAGAAGCAATGAAACTGCACTCCGTTATACTCCTTGCAGTCGCCATGGTGGTGAGTTCCTGCAGCGTAAGTTATTCGTTCTCCGGCACTTCCATTCAGCCGGACGT
>DBYB01000033.1:0-847 GCA_002309995.1 Bacteroidales bacterium UBA1197 | reverse complement strand
GAAGCCATACGCAACCAGTTCCGCCGAATGACGCGCCTTGAGCAGGTGGAGCACGACGGCGATATGGAAATCAGCGGCGAGATTACCGGCTACGACATCTCCGCCGCGGCCGTTACTGCCGACGAAGTCGCGGCCCGCAACAAGCTCACCGTAACGGTAAAAATCACGTTTACAGACAAGAAGCACCCGGAAGAGGACTTCGACAAGAGCTTCTCTGCCTTTTCGGAATACGACTCGACCAACACCCTGGACGCAGTGGAGAGCTCCCTGTGCCAGGAAATCATAGAAAAACTCGTAGAGGACATCTTCAACGCATCCGTTGCCCAATGGTAGGAAGCATAGACATCAAACGCCTGAATATGGAGGAACTTATGGGGGTGATAAGCATCTACCCCTGGTACGCCGGGGCGCGCGCCGAGCTGTGCAGCCGTATGGCGGCCGCCGGCACCCTCAGCGAGCAGCAACTCTCGCAGGCTGCACTGTACGTGGGCTCCCGCCGCATCCTTGCGGACCTCCTCCGCTCCGGCAGCAAGCCCGACTACTCCGACAGCAGCGCAATCTCTGCCGCCAAGGAAAAGGCAACGCCGAAGGAGGAAGCGCCTCAGGAGCCTGCAAGGCGGATAGTCGTGGTTGGAGGCGATTATTTCTCCGCCACTCAGTACAAGGAGGTGCGCCGTTCCGACGACAACGTGTTCTCCGGATTTACCAATTCCGAGCGCACCGACCTGCCAGGCGAACTGCCGGAAGAGAGCTTCGATTTCTGCACCGAAACGCTGGCCCAAATATATGCCGAACAGGGATATACGGAGGAAGCGAGGAAAATTTATTCGAAACTAAGTTTGCGATA
>DBYB01000020.1 GCA_002309995.1 Bacteroidales bacterium UBA1197 | reverse complement strand
ACCCAGCACTGCATCTGCTTGCCGTCAACGGTAGGCACAAGCACGCTCTCAGTAGTAACGTCGTCCAGCTGGCTGAAGATGGGCTCGTTGATACGGCTCACGGCATCCCACTCAAACTCGTCGGGGAACACTTCTGCCATCTCAAGAGGCTGGTGGAGCGAATAGCAGGTGGTGAGCAGGCGCTTACGGCCGTCAACCTCGTCTATTGCGAAAGGAGTGAAGAAATCGTACGGCCAGTCCGCCATAGTCAGGCGATAAAGGTCATCCTCAGGAGTGACTTTGAAGATAGCCTGGATTCCGTCAACCAACGCGTTGAAATACAACTCGTTTCCGAACCAGGCCGGGCCGGAGGCGTCGCGGTCGAGTATGGCAGCCAGCTGCCTGGGAGCGCCGAACGAGATGCCGTCGGCGGACTTGAGCACGTCGCAGATGAGGATACGCTGGGCGTCGGCCTCATAACCGTCGCGCCGCATCGATATCCAGGCCAGCCACTCCCCNNGCCCAGCCACTCGCCGCCGGGGCTCCAGACGGGGTCTGTATCGTAGCCGCCGTCGGTCTTCACAGGGATAGTGGCGCCTGAAACGATATCGTACACGTAGATGCCCGTATTGGTGCTGAACGCATACTGCTTGCCGACGAGTTTGCGGCAGGAATAAGCGATGTAGCGGCCGTCGGGGCTCCAGTCCAGCTGCTCCGCGCCTCCGAAGGGCTCGGTCGGCAGTTCGAAGGGCTCGTCACCAAGGATATCGGTGGACTTGCCCGGAGTAATCATTCCGTGCTCCAGGGACGCCACGTAACTGCGGGGCGTTTCCGTTACCCAGTGGTCCCAATGGCGATACATCAGGTCCTCGGTGGCGTAGGCCTGCGCCTTGTCCAGAGCCGGATCGGAATCTGCCGGCTGCTCCACCTTGGGGTTCTTAATCGTTGAAATGTATATCACCGACTTCTGGTCGGGAGAAAGTTTGAATTCAGAGATTCCCGCAGGGACATCACTCAGCTGCACTTTCTTGCCAAGCTTGGAACCGTTCAGTGGCGCCTTCCAGATCTGACCTTTCTGCAGGAAGAACACAGATTTGCCGTCCGCGCTCCAGCGGGCGTTGCTGACGCCAGCCGCATAGCGGGTAAGCTGGCGGTGGTTGGAACCGTCGGCATCGCAGAGCCACAGGTTGCGGCAGCTGCGGTTGGCGGCGATGTCGTTCCACGACACGCTGTAGAGTATGGTCTTGCCGTCGGGGCTGATCCGGGGGTCGCCGAGGCGGCCGAGGGAGAGCAGCGCCTCGGGGGTCATAACGCCGTCTTCAATCTTGATATCGGAAGGGCCGACGTATCCGCTTTCTTCCTTCCTGGCACAACTCATAATTGTCAGTATGGCACAGAGGCCGATTATGTATCTTCTCATATTACAATTGATTATCTGCTTCCGCCGCCGAAACCGCCGCCGCTGAAGCCGCCGCCTCCGCCGAAGGACGATCCTCCGCCGAATCCGCCTCGTGAACCGGAACCGTAAGAACCGGAATTCTGGCTTGCGTGGTAGCTCGTGTAGGAATTGCGCATTGCTGAACGGAACAGGTCCGTATAGAGCATAAAGTCGGTAAACGATGCGGGCGTCATATTCATCTCGCCGAACTTGATATCGGGAGCGAGACGCTTCATATCGGCAGCCACCTTGTCGGCTATGCCGAAGAGCGCCGCCACGATGAGGTACTGCCCCCAGAGACCCACCTCGGGGACCGTCCTCTCATTGATGATGGTGAAGTCGAGCAGGAACTGGCGGAAGCCGAGGGCCTGCATTGCCTTGGCCTGGCCTGCCTCATTCAGCTTCAAGGTATTGAAATAAACGCCGCCGAACCTGGACTCCTGCACAAGGCCATCCTTTACGAAATCATCCTTTACGGCATCGCGCATGGAACTGACCCAGATATCTACCCTGCTGCCATGCTTATTGGACCATTTGGCAAATTCCTTCTCCTGCAGGATTCCGTCCTTGCCGGACGCTTCCTGGAGGAGGTCGAAGAGGCTTTTCTCAACGGGCAACATCCAGTCCGTACCGGCAGCGTTGTTGAAATGGAATTCCTTGTTGCCGTCGAGGTCCTGCCTGAGTTCAAGCACGCCGCGCTCGACCATACGGAGTATCATAGCGGGAACGATGGTGAATTTGTCGTCGTCGCCGCCCTTCACATGTGAGGCGATGTAATAAGTCTCGAGGATATTGCCGCCAAACGGTATGTCGCGACTCCACTGAGGGTTCTTGGGCAGATCCTTCGTGCCGAATATCTGCTTGCGGCGCTGGGGATCGTTCTTGATTCCGAGCATAGCAAACAGCACTTTCTTGAAGGGGCGGATGAATGCGAACCACATCACCAGTATGGTTGCGATAGTGGCGAGGAAATCCGTACCGTCCGCCTCATCATCCTCGTCTGCGAAGTGGGAGCCTTCCAGCGCCTGGTCCAGCACCTCCTGGAAATCGCAGTCCCGCACGCTTTCAGAGTGGAATATTCCCTTGTCGAAGCGGATGAGCAGTATGAGCGAACTGTCGTACACGAAAGAGCCGTCCGACTCGGCATACATTCCGCCGTCGTCCAGCCATCCGGTGTGGCCGTCGTAGCCGAAGCCCCAGATGTTGCTGTTCTCCTTATCCAGGGCCACAGGGGCGTGAAGGTCAAGGCTGACGTGCCTGGGAGGAGAAGACAAACCGGGCGACACGAACTGGATGTGCAGCATATCGTGGTCGTTGAGCGACTTGACGGCATTGGTCATATCGTAACTGACGGTGAAGACGTGGGGGCCGTAAGAGCCTACGCCCCAGCAGATCTCGTATCCTCCGCCTATGCTGTGGAGGCCGCAGCGGAAAGCCTTTTCGGCTATGCTGCGGTCCACGTCCCAACTGCCCTCATTCCTGAAGGACACTCCGTTCTCGTCCTCGACGGCGAGATTGCGTATGCTTATGTCGCCAAGGTGGTCGCGCACCAGGTACCACTCAGTACCCTTGGCCACCACCACATCCCAAACCTCTTCGATATGGGCCGTGCCGAGGGTGTCCAGCGTGACGCTTATCTTAACGTCCCGGACTGAAGGCTCGTATGCTAACGCAGAAATGGCGGACAGAGCCGCCACCAATGCAATAAATATACGTTTCATCAGAAAGGTCTCCGTCAGATCTTGAGGGAAGGCATATCCTTCTTGGTTGCGTCTTCCTGAAGATACTGTTTCTCGCCGAAGTGGAAGAGGGCGGCCACGATGCTGTCGGGAATCTGACGGATGAGGCGGTTGTAGCGGGTAACGGAGTCGTTGTATGTCATACGGCTCAGACGCACCTGGTTCTCATAGGTATTGACGGAATCCATAGTCTTCTGGTACATGGAGTCGGCCTTGAGCTGGGGATACTGCTCCACGCACACGTTGAACTGCTTCATGGCTGCGTTGTATGCGTCTTCCTGAGCCTGGGCCTGGGCTGCTGTACTGTTGGAGTCAATCTTGGAGCGGGATGCGATAACATCCTTGAGAGTGTTGTACTCGTGCTCGTTATAGGACTTCAGGAGTTCGACCAGTGCGGTGAGTGCATCCCAGCGGCTGGACTGCTGGACTCCGATCTGGCTCATTGCATTCTTGGTAAGCTCTTCAGCGTTGACGAGTTTGCGCTGAACACTGATGATCCAAAGGACGATGAGGGCCAGAACGGCAATAACGATAATTGTAACCATAATCAATAATCTGAAAATTTTTGCAATATAATAATTTTTAAGAAATCTGACTATAATCTTTCAGGTCATACTTGCCTTTGCGCAATTCCCTCAGCAGCATTGCATTCCTGGGATGGGCGAGGCCGGGATCGGCGTCGAGCACCTTGCCGGCGCAGGAGCGCGCCTCCTCGAGCATAGCGCCGTCCTTAATCAGCGATGCTATATGGAGTTCTATCGGCATCCCGCTCTGCTGGGTGCCTTCCAGGTCGCCGGGGCCGCGCATCTTCATATCTTTCTCGGCTATTTCGAAGCCGTCTTCCGTAGCGCACATCAGTTCGAGGCGCTCCATTGCGTCTTTGCCAGTCTTTGGGTCACGGACCAGTATGCAGTACGACTTTTCAGCGCCACGCCCTACCCGGCCACGCAACTGGTGCAGCTGGCTCAGGCCGAAGCGCTGGGCGCTCCGTATTACCATCACGCTGGCGTTAGGCACATCGACGCCCACTTCGATAACCGTAGTGGATACGAGTATCTGCGCCCGGCCCTCAACGAAGGCCTTCATATTGAACAGCTTCTGCTCGTTGTTCTGCTGCCCGTGCACTATGGCCACCTTGTACCCGTCCTCGAGCGGGAAGGCCTTGACTATCTCTTCGTATCCCGCCTCAACGTTGCTTATGTCTTCCATCTTTTCGTTGATGAAAATCATAGGATAGACCACGAAGACCTGGCGCCCTTTGGCAATCTCCTCCTTCATAAAGCGGTACATTGCCGGCAGGCGGTTCTGCCCTATCAGCATAGTCTGCACGGGTTTGCGTCCGGGAGGCATCTCGTCAATTACCGAAAGGTCGAGATCGCCGTAGAAGGTCATTGCCAATGTACGAGGAATTGGTGTAGCTGTCATAACCAGAATATGAGGTGGCACATTCTGGTAAGACAATCTCCCCCCCTGCACCCCCCCAGGGGGGATGGCCGGACGTTCGCTGACGCTCACCGGCACCCACGCACCCGTACCCTGCTCGTACCGCATCAAGGGACCTTTTTGCCAGAGGGCGGCACGCTGGCCGACGCCAAAGCGGTGCTGCTCGTCGATGACGGCGAGGCCGAGGGCCTTGTACTTCACCGGTTCTTCTATGAGGGCGTGGGTTCCAACCACCAGCTGCACGCTGCCGTCCGCAAGGCCCTCGAGCAGGGGCCTGCGTTCCTTCTTGGTAGTACTGCCGGTAAGGAGAGCGCATTTCACGCCAGTCGGGGCGAGATACTTCTGGATATTCGCAAAATGCTGCTGCGCAAGCACTTCCGTGGGCGCCATAATGCACGCCTGATAGCCGTTTCCGATAGCGATGAGGCAGCTCAGCACGGCCACCATCGTCTTGCCGGAGCCCACGTCGCCCTGCAGGAGGCGATTCATCTGCGAGCCGCCAGAAAGGTCGGCGCGTATCTCTTTTATCACCCTCTGCTGCGCGCCGGTAAGCGAATAAGGGAGAGCGTTGTAGCAAGCGTGAAAAGCCGGGCCCACGTGCTGCATCACAAGGCCGGAGGAGGCCCTGCTGCGAACGTACTTCTGCTTGAGCAGGCTGAGCTGCAGGTAGAAGAGTTCCTCGAACTTGAGCCTGCGGCTGGCGGCGGCAAGGGCTCCCGTATCAGACGGGAAATGAATGTTCTGCAGAGCCCATTTGAGCGGCGGCAGGCTATATTTCTGAAGGATGTAATCGGGCAGGCTCTCCTGAATCTCAGGCAGGCACAGGGCTAGGGCGGCCCGCTGCAGCTTGCACATCGTCTTGCCTGTGACTCCGCCGGCCTTGAGCTTCTCCGTACTCGGATAGACTCCGGTAAGCGTACCTTTGGCGGTGGTATCCTGCTGCGGGGCGTCAACTTCGGGATGCACTATGTTTATGCGTCCGTTGAACGACTGCGGCTTGCCGAAGAAAAGCCAGGTGGTTCCAGGGGCGAGGCGGTCGAAATTCCACTTCACGCCCTTGAAAAACACCATCTCCATACGCCCGGTACCATCGTCCACGATGATGCTTAGATGCTTAATATTGATGAGGTTGCGGCTGACGACCTGCCCCTGGACCTGCACGTACGCAAGGTCGGGGGTGACGGAAACGATGGGGGTGATGCTGCTGCGGTCTATATACCGGAACGGATAGAAATGGATGAGATCGTCAAGCGTATTAACCTCCAGCTCCTTCTTGAGGAGGGCGGCTCGCTTGGGTCCCACGCCTGGCAGGAACTGTATGTCGCTGCCGAGTTCGCTCATTGCTGCATCATTATAAGGGCGGGCGCCTTGCCCTCCATCAACAGATCCTTCATCTTCCGCATAGCCGGGGCGCTGTGCGTAAAGAACATACGGTAGCCCTCGCAAAGGGCGTTGAGGCCGGGCTGGCCGGTCTCGGTGGAGTTGAAGCGGTGCTTGGGGCAACCGCCGTGGCACAGGCTCCAGGACTCGCAGCGCAAGCACTTCCGAGGCAGCGAATTACGCTTCTCAATGCCGAATCGCGTCTGTTCCGGGGAGCTCATCATAGCCGCGAGCGAATCGCGGTAGATATTGCCTATCAGATACTTGGAATAGACGAAATGGTCGCAGCTGTACACGTCGCCGTTGTGCTCCACCACGGCGTTGCCGCCGCAGGTCTCGGCGAAGCTGCAGGTGCCGGGCTGCACTCCGCACCAGTTGGCCAGGGTGCAGTCGAAGAAATTCACGAACACACGGCCCACGTCGTGCCTTACCCAGTAATCGAAAATGTCACAGATGAAACGGCCGAAGCCCACGGCACTCACAGACCAGGGAGCCAAAACCGCGCCCTCGGTATTAGGGTCCACGATATGCGGTCGTGCGTGCTTGTCCGGTTTGCCGTCGCGCATCGGGTGCACCACGTGCTCCACCACCGGCGAGAACTGTATGAAAGCGCTCCCCAGGCCCTTCAGGAACTGATAGACCTCCAGTCCCCTGCCCTCCGAGGCGCTGTTTATTGTGGCCATAATATTGTACTCGACGCCAGCAGCGAGGAGCTTGCGCAGGCCCGCAATCACCCGCTCCAGCGTAGGCGCGCCGCCACGGTCGCGGCGGTAGCGGTCGTGAACCTCGGGAGGTCCGTCCACCGAAACTCCCAGCAGGAAGCCGTTCTCCGCAAAGAATCGGGCCCACTCGTCCGTAACCAGCGTGGCGTTGGTCTGGAGGGTGTTCTTGATGGTCTTGTCTCCTTTGTATTTCTGCTGGAACTCAATGGCCTTGCGGTAGAACTCCAGACCTAGCACCAGCGGTTCCCCGCCGTGCCAGTTGAAGGTAACCTCATTCATCTCGCACGCTGCGATGTAACAGCGCACGTATTTTTCCAGCTCCTCAACCGTCATCCGGGGCTCCACGCCACCGTAGATTTCAGACTTGTCGAGGTAATAACAGTATGCGCAGTCAAGGTTGCAAAGCGAGCCCGCCGGCTTGAGCATAAGGTTGAATGCCAGGGGGCCCGTAATCCTCCTGGCATCGTCCAGCGTTATCGTATCCTTGACCGTGCGCATATGCTACTTGCGGTTTATCCTTGCCTGCAGTTCCCAGGTACGGATGCGGTCCTTGTAGAGGTTGTTGCGGTTGTTGGCCTCGACATCGAGCACGGCGTCGGAGTTGCCTCCCCAGCGGCGGCAGTTGTACATCACGTCGTAGATACGGCCGATGCGGTACTCGCGGCTCACCCTCAGGCCCACGGCATAATCCTCGCCGTACTTGGTCGTAGGGAAATTGAGTTCGCGGAGGAGCGGAGTCCAGAAGCCTCTCGGAGCGCCCAGGCCGTTGACGCGCAGAGCGTTGTTGCGGCCGTTGTCGGGCGTCCACTCGCGGTGGTCGATGATTCCCGGAGGCAGTTCGTTCAGGTCGAAATCGGTGATGCGGTAGGTACCTACCACCATTGCGCACCCCTGCTCGCGGAAGGCGTCAACGAACTTCTGCACGGTGTGCGAATCGGAATAAACGTCGTCGGAATCGAGCTGCAGGGCGAAGCGGCCGCACTGCGGGTGATGCAGCGCCGCATTCCAGTTGCCGCCGATAGCGTGGTATGTCTTGTCCTGGGCGATGTAAATCAGCTTGGGGTCGCCGGTAAACGACTTGATAATCTCCGCCGTGCCGTCGTCGCTGTTGTCATCGACCACTATAACATTGTACGGGAAATCGGTCTCCTGCGAGAGTGCGGAACGGATTGCGTCGCCTATGGTGCTCACGCGGTTGCGGCAAGGGATGACGACGCTCGCTTCGACCGGGAACTCCCCTGCCGTCAGGTCCACCTCCTTGAACTCCGGAGGCAGCCAGCCCCCGATGCGCTTGAGGTAGGCCGTGCAGGCCTTTTCCATCTCAATCTGCACCGCACGGTTACGCGGGTCAACGTAGTCGAAGAGCTTCTCGCCGGTAGCCCGGTTGTCGGTCTCTATCTCATAGTACAGCAACTCGTTGGCGTGCACCAGGGGGCCCAGTTCGGACACCCTGAGACGCAGGTCGTAGAGCCCTGCAAACTCATACTCCTCGTCCATAGCCTGCACCGCCTTGCGGAGCACGGATGTGCGGTACACCTGCACGCCGCCGAAGTCGAAGTCGTCGCGGAGCGAGCCGAACTGATAGTCGATGACGGGCGCGGGGTCGCTGCCATTGAAGTGGTCGGCGTAAATCATCGCCGCACCGGAATCCTGCGCTATCTGCAGCAGCCTCTCCAGGCCGAAGCGAACCCAATCGAGCCGGGTTTCACGGGTGAAGAGCATGGTGAATTCGGTATCGGCAGCGGCGGCAATCTCGCGGATGCGTGCCGTTGATGTCCTCAGAGGGACGTCGAATCTCTTGATATCCATTTAGATTTTGGCTTTACGTTTCTGCGAGGCCACCCATATCGAAAGCCCGGCGGCTCCGATGACTGCCGAACCCAGGCCAAGCCACTGCGACCAGGCGGCAGGCAAACCGAGGCAGGTCTTATCTACGCAGAAGAAGGTTATACACACGGCAAACATAAATACCGCCGGCACTGCGGCGATGAGGAACTCCCATCCGGCCGGATTGCGCCGCACCAGATATGCGGTGATGGCGAAGAGGAAGATGGAGGCCAGCGTCTGGTTGCACAGACCGAAATAGCGCCAGATTACGTTGAATCCGTCTTCATTGCTGACGTTAAACCACAGCAGGAGGCCTACTCCGGCAAAGATCGGGAGGCTGATAAGCAGACGGTTGACAACCTTGTCCTGCTTCACGTGGAAGAACTCGGCTATATTCAGACGGGCGCCGCGCAGGGCCGTGTCGCCTGAAGTAATGGGGGCGGCGACGACGCCCAATATCGCAAGTATGCTGCCCAGGACGCCCAGCCAGTTCTTGCAGACTGCCGTTACCACCTGGGGAGCGGAAGCGCTCGAGAGGCCGCACTCCTGCATTCCTCCGTCGAAGAAGAAATAGGAACTGACGGCAGCCCATACGAGAGCCACGATACCCTCGGTAATCATCGACCCGAAAAACACCGGGCGGCCCATCTTCTCATTGCGCAGGCACCTGGCCATCATAGGGCTCTGAGTGGCGTGGAAACCGCTGACGGCCCCGCATGCTACCGTGATGAACAGGCACGGGAAAATGTTCTGGCCGTTCACGCCAACCGAAGGGGCCCTGTTGCCGAGGCCCTGCCAGAATTCCGGCAGTGAAGGCCACTTTATGAACAGGCAAACCATCATAGACACGGCCATAAAAAGCAGCGCGAAGGCGAAGAGCGGGTAAACGCGACCGATGAGTTTGTCGATGGGGAGCAGCGTTGCGATGATATAGTACCCAAGGACGATGAGCACCCAGATGAGCACCCACTTGGACGTACCGTCGCCGGCGATATCACCCAGAATGAGGGCGGGGCTGTACACGAACACCGTGCCCACCATAAGCAGAAGTACGGTGGTAAAAATCACGATGATACTGCGGCTTCCCTTGATGTGCTTGCCGACTATCTCCGGATACGTGGCGCCGTTCTGGCGCATACTGAGCATACCGGAGAAATAGTCGTGCACGGCTCCGGCGAAGATGGAGCCCAGCACTATCCAGAGATAGCACGACGGGCCGAACTTGGCGCCCATTATTGCGCCAAAGATAGGACCGGTTCCTGCAATATTCAGGAATTGAATCATATACACCTTCCAGGTTGGCATCGGGACATAGTCCACTCCGTCGTTAAGGGCGACGGCAGGAGTAACCCTGGAAGGGTCGGGGCGGAAGATGCGTTCCACCACCTTTCCGTAGATGAAATAGCCCGCGATGAGGGCGAAAATGCTGATAATGAAAGAGAACATATCTTACTTCTCAGTGCTGAAAGCAAAAACTACGGCTTCGTGGAACAGTTTGCCGGGGCGCAGCACCACCGGAGGGAATTCCGGATGATTGGGGCTGTCGGGATAGTGCTGGCACTCAATGGCCACTCCGTCGTAATCGTGATAGATGCGGCCTTTCTTGCCCTTGGGGCAGCCGTTCAGCCAGTTACCTGTGTAAATCTGCACGCCGGGCTGGGTGGTATAGACCTTGAGCACGCGTCCGCTGCGGGCAGCCTTGAGTTCCGCCGCTTCCTGCAGCTGGCCGGGCATATAACCATCAATGAGCCAGCAGGCGTCGTAGCCTTTGCCGGTATTGAGGGCCGGAAAATCCTTGCGGATGTCGCGCCCGAGGCGCTTGGGGTTGAGGAAGTCCATCGGTGTACCGGCCACCGGCTCCGACTCACCCAGAGGGATGAGCGTGGAATCCGTAGGCAGATACTCCGATGCGTTGAGCCTCAGTTTATGGTTCAGCACCTTACCCTTGCAGTCGAGGTTGAAGTAGGCGTGGTTGGTAAGGTTCAGCACAGTGGGGGCATCGCACCTGGCCGTAAAAGTGAGCCTGAGCACGTTGTCCTCGCTCCACTCGTAATGAGCGACCACCACAAGTTTGCCAGGATAACCGGCCTCGCCGTCTTCCGACACGTATTTGAATTCCACGGCGCCGCGTTTCTTGCGGGATTCCCAAACCTGGTTCTGGAAGCCGTCGGGGCCACCGTGCAGGTGGTTGGGACCGTTGTTGACGGGCAGTTCGTACTCCTTGCCATCAAGCATAAAACGGCCTTTGGCTATGCGGTTGGCAAAACGGCCGGGGCACTTGCCGAAGCAGGGGCCGTCGTGAAAATAATTCTCCGCCTTGCCGTAGCCGAGCACCACGTCGCCGGGCTTGCCGTCCTTGTCGGGGACGATTACGGAAACGATGGCGGCCCCATAGTTGCTAAGCACCACGGAAGCCCCTGATGAATTGGTAATTGTGTAGCGGTAAATCGCCTTTCCGTCGGCCGTCCTGGCCCAAATCTTTCTGGAAACAGACATATATTTCGATTTATAATATTACTCCCATTTTTACAAGGTCATCCACGAGTGCATCAACGTCGATGTCCTGCACGGCGCGCACCTCTTCCAGACAACGGGCGGCGGCAACGCCAGCAGCCTGCCCCATTCCCATACAGCTCGCTTGCACGCGCAGGGACGCCAGCGCCTTGCGATCCGCCGAGATGCACCGGCCGGCAACTATAATGTTCGGGAAGTCCCCTGCAATCATAGCGCTGTAAGGCATATATGCCGCCTGCTGCAGTTTGATCAGCACCTGGCCGGAGCCCTTGCTGGCGTGCATATCAATCTGATGGGCACCCCTCGACACGCTGTCGGGATACTTTACGCCGGCTACGTATTCATCGGCGGTTACGGTATGCATTCCGAGTATGCGGCGGCTCTCGCGGATTCCGGCCTGCGGGGCGATGGAGGCCACATAGCACTCCCGGAATTCCGGGAAGTTGCGGCGCAGGGCGTCGGTAAACTTGAAGATATCTTCGCGCAGACGGCACTCGTTGCCGGTGAAATCCCTGTTGTCGGTGGAATCGGCAGCACCACGGGTGATGTTCACGGCTACGCTGCCCTTGTGCATTACGCTGTTGAACCAAGGTCCGCCGAAATCCGGCAGGTCAGCACCTTTCTGCTTGAGTTCCAGCAGCTTCTCGCGCACGGGGGTGCACTGGCTCGAGCCCTTCTTGCCGCTGTGATACATATAGCGGCGCAGCAGGGCGCTGTCGGTATCCACACCGGACAGAACGAAGCAGAACGACGAGGGCTGGAGTTCGCCGTCGGGGTTCGGCTGCATTGGCACGCCGGCCATCCAGGCCAGGTCGCCGTCGCCGGTTGCGTCGATGAATATGCCGCCGGACAGGGATTCGAGGCCGTTCTTGTTCTCAATTATCACTCTGCGCACTATGTCGTGTTCCATCTCGCAGCCGATGAGGGAGGAATGCATATAGATATCCACCCCGGCCTCCAGCACCATACGCTGCGCGCACAGTTTGTACAGTTCGATATCGAAGTCAACGTTGCCCTTGGGCCATTCAACGTACGCTCCGCCCATAGCCTCAAGGCGCTGCACAAACTCCCAGGGTATGCCGCCGATAACGCGCTCGCCGGCGAAGGCGAACTCGCTTATCGGAGCCACATAGCCCATCGTGGCCATGCCGCCGAAAAAGCCATAACGCTCTATTATTGCGACCTTTGCGCCTTTACGGGCCGCCGCAATGGCGGCTATGAACCCCGCAGGGCCGCCGCCGCAGACTACCACGTGGTAGCGGCCCGCCAACGGAGCGGCTTTACTGAAATCTCCACTGAAAGAGGCCCTGCCCGGACCTGCTGAATATAATTTACCGGGAGCCAGTGCCAGAATGGCCCCGGCTGCACTTCCCTTCAAAAACAGCCTTCTATCCATAATTGCCCCTAAGTTACGCATTTTTTTCAAAAAACTTTCTATCTTCGCAACGGTGTTTATTACATTTGGAAGGTTATGAAACAGAAAAAATTCATCCTGCCGGAGTCTGAAATCCCGACCCGGTTCTTCAACATTCAGGCAGTTATGCCCAACAAGCCCCTGCCTTTCCTTAACCCCGCCACCAGGCAGCCGCTCAAGCCCGAAGACCTGTATCCCCTCTTCTGCAAGGCCTGCGCCGACCAGGAGCTCAATCAGACCGACGAATGGATTCCCATTCCCGAAAAGGTACGCGAGCAGTACGCCGCCTACCGATGCACCCCGCTCGTGCGCGCTTACGAACTGGAGGAGGCGCTCGGAACTCCTGCGCACATCTATTTCAAGAACGAGAGCGTGAGCCCTGCAGGATCGCATAAACTCAACTCCGCAATCGCTCAGGCATATTACGCCAAGGAGCAGGGCGTCACCAATCTTACCACCGAGACCGGAGCCGGCCAGTGGGGAGGCGCACTGAGTTACGCTACAAAGAAATTCGGCATCGACTGCGCAGTGTATATGGTGAAGGTGAGCTACGAGCAGAAGCCTTTCAGGCGTTCCATAATGCAGGCCTTCGGCGCCGCAGTAACGCCCTCTCCTTCAATGTCAACCCGCGCCGGCAAGGACATCCTTACCGTTAATCCCAACGACCGCGGCTCCCTCGGCTGCGCCATCTCGGAAGCCATCGAACTGGCCCTGGAAACCCCCAACTGCAAATATGCTCTTGGTTCCGTACTCAACCATGTGTGCCTGCATCAGACCGTCATCGGACTGGAGGCTGAAAAGCAGATGGAACTGGCCGGAGAGTATCCCGATATCGTAGTGGCCTGCTTCGGCGGCGGCTCCAACTTCTCCGGAATCGCCTTCCCCTTCATGCGCCACAATATCAAGGAAGGCAAGAAGACCCGCTTTATTGCGGCCGAGCCTTCTTCCTGCCCCAAGCTCACAAGGGGCAAGTTCGAATACGACTTCGGCGACGAGGCCGGAATGACGCCCCTCCTCCCGATGTTCACGCTCGGCCACAGTTTCAAGCCTGCGTCCATCCACGCCGGCGGCCTGCGCTACCATGGCGCCGGAGTCATCCTGTCACAGCTAATGAAGGACGGATATATGGAGGCGGTGGATATCGACCAGATCGACGCTTTCCGCGCAGGAGTGATGTTCGCCCGCACCGAGGGCATCATCCCCGCACCTGAGTCCTGCCACGCAATCGCGGCCACCATCAACGAAGCTCTCAAATGCAAGGAGACCGGAGAGGCCAAGACCATACTGTTCAACCTCAGCGGCCACGGATTTGTGGATATGGCTGCCTACGACTCCTATTTCTCGGGAGAGATGCAGAACTACCGGGTCTCCGACGAGGAACTCGCCAAGTTCATCAGCAGCGCTGACGAGCTGAACAAATAGACTCTTTAGCGAATACCAGACCTACAGCCCCCAGTCGGAAGGCACCGCCACCGATTTGGGGGCGTTTGGTACGTTGACGAAGAAGGTCAGTCCGGTCAGCGCCTCAAGCTCCTCCACGGTGTACATATCGTCCGCGGTGGGCTTGTGGCCGGCGTTGGCACGGTGGCCCAGGATGAACGCAGCGCACTTGAGTTCGCTCGCCTGGCATTGGTCCACGCGCTTGCCGGTCTTGCCGTTCCTGGTGCGTAGAAGCACCTTGTAGTAAGCGGTAGGGATATGCACTCCGTCCACCGTGCGCGGCGACACGGTTTTGCCGTACCTGTCGGTAAACGACTTGAATATACATCCGATTACCTGGTACAGCGTGTCGGCGCACCACTGGCCGTCAGTAAGGGATTCAAGGTTATTCCAGGAGCCGCCGCCGGTATTGAAGCCGGTTGACATCTGGGCGCCGATATTGGAATAATAGAACACCTGCCGGTTGGTGGGCTTGCTGACCGTCCGGTCGGATGAGCCGAGCATATGGCCCCTTGTATAACCATCCACCTTCCCTGCCTGCTGGCACTTAATGTTGGGATCCGACTTGTAGCTGTCGTTGCGGCCGGACGAACCCTTGTAGCAATTGTGCATAGGGGCTGCGACCCATACTGGCTGCATATTCCCCTTCGAGTAGCAGCAGGAGAAATTGCGGATCTTCGGCGCGTCCTCGCGGAAAGTATGTGAATAATAGTAGTCGGGGACGTTGTCGTCAATGCCATCGGCGTTCTTGTCGGTCTGGGCAGGAAGTTCGAACCAGCCGTAATCCGCAAGGCCGTTGGGATCCGGAATCGGAAGCGGCGGCTCGGGGTCGGGATCGGGATCCGGGTCGGGATCGACAGAGCCTCCGTTTCCGCCCCATACGACGGTCAGTTCCGTAATATGGGACACCTTGGACGACCTTACAAACAACTGCTTTGCCCCCAGTGATGAAACGTCGATGACGTATTCGCCTGAGCCGGCAAGGGCCTTGGTGACGTTGTCTCCACTCGGCGGATTGGAATCGCCAGATGACTTGCAGATGATGAATTCGCCGGTGGTAGAGGTGGACTTGTTCTGAATCTTTATGCTCTTAATGACACCGGGGAACGTTGGCGTGCCGATGTATGCAACCTTGCCGCCGTTGAGCTGGAAGGCCGATTTCGACGTCTCCTTGTATGCGCAGATCGTCCACGTGCCGTAGGAATTTTCGTGCTGGAACGGTTTGTTGTAACCCATTTCGGAAGAGGATGCCTCGGCGTATGTAAGGGTGGCGGTTCCTCCGGGCTCCTCAGCCTCAGTCCACTCGTCGCCGGAGATGGTGAAGGTCTTGAAATTCAGTACAGAGTTGCGGGCGATGGTTATGGCCTGGCTTCTCGTACGGGTGGCGGTGCGGCCTTCGCTGTCGGTAAAAGTCAGTTCAAGATTGTCATAAGTACCAGGGAAGACGAGGGCGTAATATCGCTGCTGGTTCTGGATAGTGCCTTCAATCTCAACGTAATCCGAGCCAAGGTCGATGTCGCTCTCGCAATCAGGCGCGTCTCCGGTGTAATCTACCAGAGCACTGCCGGTAACGGCTCCCCCGCTCGTCTCGGTACCCTTAAGGCGTATGGAAGTAATTTCCGCAGATGAACTCACGCAGAAGCCGACTAGGCCGCAAACGTTTTTGAACCGCAGTTGGCCGCTATCATCCAGACGGGCAATCGCCAGGTTAGTAGCCGTAGCGAAACTGCCGGGGACTGCGTCCTGGACGGTAGGGATGCTGAGGGTCAGCAACTGGTTTTCTATCTGGACTTCCGGCTGAACGGGGTACAGTGCATAAAGACATCCGCTCTCAGGCACCTCGCCGGAGAAGACCGCCGACTTGCGGTCATCGCTGACGGATTTCTGCTTGATTTCATAGCAGTTACCGGATTCGTCCACTATCGATACGGCCTCGCCGGATTCATCCCAGAGGACCTTACCTTCTGAAGTGAGAGAGGTACGTGTAATACTATTATCAAGAAAAGCGCTGAATTCGCGCTTAATCAGTTGCGTGGTTTCCGCCGTTTCCGGGCCGTTGGCTGTGCATGAGAGCACGATTGAGAGGGCCAGGAAGGACAATATAGAAGTTTTAGTGCTCATAGGATTGCAAATATACAAAAAGTTATTAACTTTGCAGCGCAAAAGGAAAGATGCTCGAGTGGCTG
>DBYB01000007.1 GCA_002309995.1 Bacteroidales bacterium UBA1197 | reverse complement strand
GGGTGACGAAGACGGTTGTGCTGACCGTGGGTCTTGCCGCCGACTCCTGCGAAGCCGTGGCGGTGCACAACGCCCTGGAAACCCTTACCTTTAGAAGTACCGACCACGTCCACGAAAGGAACTCCGGCGTTCTGGATGTCCTCAACGGTGAGGACGTCGCCGAGCTTAAGCTCCCTGCTGAAATCTGCTGGGAATTCCACGAGCTTGCGCTTGGGAGTGGTACCGGCCTTTTTGAAATGCCCCATCAGAGGCGCGCTGGCGTGCTTTTCGCTGATTTCGTCATAGGCAAGCTGTACAGCTTCGTAACCGTCGGTCTCGACTGTACGGATTTGCGTGACAACGCACGGACCAGCCTCGATAACGGTGCACGGTATGTTCTTACCGTCGGCACCGAAAACGGAAGTCATTCCGATTTTCTTTCCAATTAATCCAGGCATTGGTTTGTTAATTAATTGATACTAAATACTTTACTACCCACAACACATTTTTGCGGGCTGCAAAGATACGATTAAAATTTCAGATTTACAAAGATTTACGCAATTCTTTCACAGCAACGAAGAGATGATATCGTCGGCTGTGAACCACTTTTCCTCGGGGATTCTCCACCGTCCCGGAACATCCGACGGCACCAGACCGGGATACCGTTCCGGTATTCCGTCCGACGTCCTCAGCCCCAGCATCACCTTCTCCTCCCTTATCTCCTCCTCCGTCAGCACCTCCCTCTCCGCCGTCCATCCAACCAGCACCTCACTATTCCAACTCCGCACATTCGCTAAGGGGGAGGTATCCTCTTCTGAGACCATGGCCGCCCGTGGCCATGTGAACGGGAGGGGCCCACAAGCGTAGCGCAGTGGGAGGGATGAGCGAAGCGAAGTCGCAGGAGAGGATACCTCCCCCGGCATCAGCGAATGTGCTCCCGGGCCGAGACCTACATAGGGATGGCGTGTCCAGTAGGCGGAGTTGTGGAGGGCGCGGCGGGTGGGGAGGGCCCAGTTGGAGATTTCGTAATGGTCGTAGCCGGCAGCGGATAACAATCTGCAGACCAGATAGTACTGCGCGGCGCAGGATTCGTCGGAGAGCTCCGTGTAGCGGCCGTCGCGGGCCATAGATCCCAGGGCACTCCCCTCTTCGACGGACAACTGGTACGCCGAAATATGCTCGGGGCGCCAATCCAGGATCTCGCGGACGGTAGCCTCAAGCATCTCGGAACTCATTCCGCCAACGCCGAAAATGATATCGACGCTGATATTGTCGAACCCGGCGGCACGGAGACACCGGAATGCCGCGCGGGCGCCGTAGGAATCGTGCCTGCGGTTCATCCAGCGCAACATACCGTCGTCCAGCGACTGCACCCCCATACTCACACGGTTCACTCCCAGCGCCCGCAGCGCGGCTGCGTACTCCGGAGTAATGTCGTCGGGATTCACTTCGACCGTCCACTCCTGCCAGTTGCGCCCTCCGCAGGCGTCGGCTATGCGGCCCAAAACGGCAGGAGGCAGCACCGACGGGGTGCCGCCTCCGATGTAGAGGGTATCGACCGCAGCGGCGGCCGCTATTTCGTCTTTACGAGCCTCTGCCTCCCTGCACACGCCTGCCACGTATTCTTCCGTCGGGCACGCGCGCTCCGAATAGAAATCGCAGTACGTACAGAAACTGCGGCAGAAAGGCACGTGGACGTAAATCACTAGCGCAGCATCAGTTCGGCTTCTCCTAGCCTGGCCTGGGTGGTGTAGGCCTCCACTGTGTAGATGCCCTTGGTGTACGAAGGGATGTTGTTAACGTAAATGCTCAGTTCTACCTCCTGTCCCACGTAATCGACCTCGCGGGATGCGGTGGCTGCAAGCGTCTGGCCATCGAGCACGAAGGTTGTGTTGCGGCCGTCATCGAGCAGGTTGCCGTCGGGATCCTTCACACGCACGTAAACGCGGATGGGACCCTGCTCGGCGAGGGCGTTCTCCACCAGGCTCAGGGTAACGAGCAGGCGGGCAACGTTCTTGCTGCGGTCAACCACCTTGTTGGCGTTGTTGTAAGCCTCCATCCTGATACCGCGGGCCTTGATGACGGAGCCGGTGACCACCTTGCCGGTGAGGTCCTCGACCTGGGCGCTCAGCTCCTCGCTGCGCTTACGGTGCTCGGCGGCCTCGCGACGGGCGTTGGCCGCATCCACGGACAGTTTGTGGTTGAGCTGGTTGAGTGAATCTATCTGCACAATGTAGCCGCGCATAATGGAGCGCAGGGTGCCGAGTTCCTTCTCGTACTGGCGCATCTTCACGCGGTTGGTGGCTTCGGTCTTCTTGATGCGCTCCACGAGCTGGGCGACCTCCTCGCGGGAGGAGTCGAGCTGCAGGTTGATGGAGTCGTAGTCGGAAGACAGGGCCTCGTAGTCGCCCTGGAGGGCAACTATCTGCTCCGTAAGTTCCTGCTTCTCAATGTTGAGCTGGCCGACGAGGCTGTTCTTCTGGTACAGTACGTATGCGAGGGCAGCGGCCAGCAGCGCAGCCACCGCTATCATTACGTACATTATGGTCTTTGCGTTGCCGCCCTGTTTGCGCTCACGCTCGCGGCGTTCTATTCTCTCGAGGGGATCTTCTCTTTCCATAGTATTGTCTCTTAAAAGTTTACAAAGTTAGCAATTTTCGGCATTTGTACTGCAACCATGATGCCGTTTCGTCGTCGAGCAGCGGAGAAAGCGTGCGGAAGACCTTTTCATGATAGGCGTCCAGCCACTCGATTTCCGCTTTGTCGAGCAGTTCAACATTCAGCGCAGAAGTGTCGAACGGGCACAGGGTGAGAGGCTCGAAACCGAGCCAGCGGCCGAATTCGTTCTCTTCCAGAGCCACGCAGAGAAGCAGGTTCTCGTGTCTCACTCCGTGCATACCCTCGCGATAGATACCGGGCTCGTCGGATATTATCATACCAGGCTCAAGCGGCGTAGGATTGAGGTTTTGACGCACATCCTGCGGGCCCTCGTGAACTCCAAGGAACCAGCCGACGCCGTGGCCGGTACCGTGGCCGAAGTTGCGGCGAGCCCGCCAGAGCGGCTCTCGCGCCAGCGCGTCGATGCGGCAGCCCGGCGTGCCGGCGGGGAAAACGGCCATAGCCAGGTCGATATGTCCCTTGAGCACAAGGGTATAGTCTTCCCTCTCGAGTTCGGTACATTCGCCGAGGGGTACGGTGCGGGTGATGTCGGTGGTGCCGTCGAGATACTGGCCTCCGGAATCGCAGAGATAGAGCCCACGGGGCTCAAGCAATGGAGCATCAGTCTTGGGCGTAACATAGTGCGGAAGTGCTGCACCGGGCCCGTAGGCCGAAATGGTCTCGAAACTGTCGCCCTGATATCCGGCCGCCTCGGCCCTGAGTTTGCCGAGCTTGACGGCCGCATCCCACTCGCTGATGGTCCTGTCGGCGCGGAGCGACTTTTCAAGCCAGTACAGGAAACGCACCATCGCAACGCCGTCGCGTACGTGCGCTGCCCGCATACCCTCGGCCTCAGCAGCGTTCTTAACCGCCTTGGCGGGCCCCACGGGCGTGCGGCCCCATACCAGCGAAATGCCAGACCGGGCAAGACTCTTTGCCAGCTGGAGGTTAAGGGTTGCTTCATCAACGAAGAGGCGAAGGCCGCCGGAAGTGGCGAGGTACTCCTCCAGGCCGTCGTAAGACTCAAGCGCAATGCCTTCCGCGCCGAGTTCCGCAAAAGTATGTTCGGTGTCTGCGTCCTCAACCGGATCTTTGAGCACGAACCATACGGCCGCGTCATCGGTAACCAGCAGGTAACTGATGACCAGCGGATTGTATTCTATGTCGGATGCACGGACGTTGAGCGTCCAGGCTATCTCATCCAGAGCGGAAAGAAGTATGCCGTCGCAACCGCGAGAGCGGCAGAAGGAGCGAAGCATTTCAATCTTGGAGCCGCGCGGCTGTCCGGGATCGACCGTAAAGACGGGAGTCTGGGGCACGGCCGGACGGTCGGTCCACAGCAGGCTCATGAAATCGGGAGCGCTTACGATGAAAGGATGGCTGCCGACGGGCTCGAACGCATCAATCAGTTCATCCTCCATAAAGGCGGGAGTGCAGGCCCCGTCAACCGCTATCACGGGCTCGGGGTTGTCGGCAAGAGCGCCGGCAAGCCATTCGGGGATAAGCACCTGCTCGGGCACGCGTGTCTTGTGGAGCTCAACCCCGGTGCCGGCCAGCTGGGCGTTGGCCTGGATGAAGTAGCGGGTGTCGGTCCATAGTCCGGCGTGGTCGTGCGTCACAACGACATCGGCCGCCTCTCCCGTGAAACCGGTGAGCCAGCGTATCTGCTTGTAGCGCTCGGCCGGATACTCGCTGCCATGGGGATCGGAGCCGGTGAGTATAACGGCGTCCCAGTCCCGCGAACGCATCAGCGCACGCAGGGAGGCCAGCCTTTCAGCGTAAACGTTCATATGTTATTAAGGTAAGAAGGTGGGGATGTGCAGTATCTCTGTCTTGAAGAGATTGCGGCGGTGCATTCTGTCTATCTTCTCACGGATTGCGTCATCTTCGCAGATTCCCTCGCGGATATAGCGGTCAAGCGTGGCGTAGGTGAAGCCGAACTTCTCCTCGTCGGGGCTGGAGCCGGGCAGTCCGTCGTCGGGCGTCTTGTCTACCCAGCGGGCGGGGACTCCGAGTTCGTGACCGATCTGCAGCACCTCGCGCACCACCAACCGGCCCAGGGGGGCGAAGGAGCCGGCGGCATCGCCGTACAGCGTGGCGTAGCCGATATAGTCTTCGCTGAGGTTGCAAGTGTTGGCAACCATACCGTTGAGCGACTGGGCCGCCGCGTAGAGCATAGTCATACGTATGCGCGGAGGGATGTTCTGTATGGTCTGGAGCGAAAATCCGCCGGGCAGCAGGCTGCCGAGCGCGTCGCACTCCGCCTCTATGCTCCCTATGGGGAAACACAGGTAGCGGATGCCAAGGAATTTGCAGATTTCATCGGCCTCGTTGAGGCTCTGGCCCTCGGCAGGCATAGCTATGCCGATTACGCGGTCGGGACCGAGGGCGGCGGCGCAGAGCGCGGCTGTAACCGTGCTGTCTTTGCCGCCGCTCATCCCTATCACGGCGTTGCAGGTGGGACCGTTGGCGGCAAACCACCCACGTATCCACTCGATGCAGGCGTCCTTAAGATTCTTCATTATATCAGAGGTTCAGCCGTCATTGCAGCGGGCTGGGGAACGCCCATAAGCTTAAGTATGGTAGGAGCAACGTTGCAGAGGGCGCCGTCCTTCACCGTCTTGACCTCGTCGCCGGCGCCGATCACGATGAACTGCACCAGGTTGAGGGAGTGGGCGGTGTTGGGGCTACCGTCTTCGTTCACGGCGTAGTCGGCGTTGCCGTGGTCTGCGGTGAGCAGCACGGTGTAGCCGTGGTTGAGGGCGCAGGTGATGGTGGTCTCCACGCAGCCGTCGATGCAGCCTACAGCGTTGCAGATGGCCTTGTAAACGCCGGTATGGCCGACCATGTCGCCGTTGGCGTAATTGAGGATGATCAGGTCGTTGCGCTCGCTGCGGATGGCCTCACACAGACGGTCGGTAACCTCCACTGCGCTCATTTCGGGACGCAGGTCATAGGTTGCCACCTTGGGAGAGTTCACCAGGATGCGGTCCTCGCCCTCGAACGGGGTCTCGCGGCCGCCGTTGAAGAAGAAGGTCACGTGTGCGTACTTCTCAGTCTCCGCGATGCGCAGCTGCTTGAGCCCGGCCTTGGAGATGGTTTCGCCAAGGGTGTCGGTGACTTCTTCCTTCGGGAACAGGATATGGAGGCCCTGGAAGGAGGCGTCGTAGGGAGTGAGGGTGCAGTAGTACAGGGGCAGGGTGTGCATACCTTCTTCAGGCATATCGTTCTGCGTGAGCACGGCTGTGAGTTCGCGGGCGCGGTCGTTGCGGAAGTTGTAGAAGATAACGCAGTCGCCTTCCTCCACCTTCGCGACGGGCTTACCGCCCTCGGTAATCACAACGGGCTTGATGAACTCGTCGGTCACCTCGGCATCGTAGGATGCCTTGATGGCCTCGAGGGCGCTGGTAAACTGTGCGCCCTTGCCCTCGACCAGCATATCGTAGGCCTCTTTCACGCGGGCCCAGCGCTTGTCGCGGTCCATAGCGTAGAAACGGCCGCAGACGCTGGCAACCTTGCCGGTGGTCTGTGCCATCTTCTCCTCCAGTTCCTTCACGAAACCGTAGCCGCTGCGGGGATCGGTATCGCGACCGTCCATAAAGCAATGCACGTACACCTGCTCCAGGTCCATCTTCTTTGCCTCGGCCAGGAACTCATAGAGATGTTCCAGGGAGGAGTGCACTCCGCCGTGGGAGCAGAGGCCGAAGAAGTGGAGCTTCTTGCCGGAAGCCTTCACGTAATCGTATGCAGCCTTGATCTCTGCGTTCTGCATAAGGGCGTGGCTGCGGCAGGCCATATTCACCTTCACGAGGTCCTGATAGACCACGCGGCCGGCGCCGAGGTTCATATGTCCGACCTCGGAGTTGCCCATCTGCCCGTCGGGAAGGCCTACGTACTCACCGCAAGCGTGAAGATGGGCCATAGGATACTTTGCGCGCAGGCTGTCGATGAACGGCGCGCCCTGTGTATATATCGCGTTGCTGTGGTCGTGGCGTCCTTCGCCCCAACCGTCAAGAATCATAAGAAGAACTTTCTTTGCCATTTTGAGTTTGCTTGAATTTCCGGACGCAAAGATAGCAAAAATTCGACTTAGTTAAGCCCGCGGGCGCGGAGGAGGGCTCCGGTGTCGGGATCCTGGCCGCGGAAGGCGCGGTAGAGCACCATAGGTTCCTCGCTGCCGCCCTTCTCGAGCACGTTGCGGCGCAGGCTCATTGCAGTTTCGTGGTCGAAGATGCCCTTCTGGCGGAAGAGCTCGAAGCCGTCCTTGTCGAGCACCTCGGCCCACAGATAGCTGTAGTAGCCAGCGCTGTAGCCGCTGGAACCGAATATGTGGTTGAAGTAGGTGCTGCGATAGCGAGGGATAATCTCGTCGATCAGCCCCATTTCCTTACAGACTTTTGCCTCGAAGGACTCCACGTCGATTCCCTCGATGCTGCCCAACTCGTGCCATTTCATATCGAGGATGGAAGCGGCGCAGAGCTCTCCGGTGGTGAAGCCCTGGTTGAAGTTCGCGGCGGCCTGCACCTTCTTCACGAGAGCCTCGGGAATCACCTCGCCGGTCTTGTAGTGGAAGGCATAAGTTGCCAGCACCTCAGGCTCGAAAGCCCAGTTCTCGTTCACCTGCGAAGGGAACTCCACGAAGTCGCGTTTCACGGAAGTGCCGCTGGTGCCCAGATAGTCGCACTGGCTCAGGAGGCCGTGCAGGGCGTGTCCGAACTCGTGGAACATAGTTTCAACCTGGTCGATGGTAAGGAGCGACGGGTTGTCTTCCGTGGGCTTGTTGAAGTTGCCGACGTTCACAATCACGGGACGCACGCCCTTGCACTGCTCCACGAAATTGGTCATCCAGGCACCTCCCCTCTTGCTGTCGCGCGGGAAGTAGTCGGTGATGATGATGCCAATGAGAGAACCGTCGGAATCGGTGACCTTGAAGGCCTCGGCCTCGGGGTTATAAAGGGCCACGCCTTCCAGGGGCTCGAAACTGATGCCGTAGAGCCTGGATGCCGTGGCAAACACGCCGGCCCTTACGTTCTCCATCTTGAAATACTCGGAGACCTCGGCCTCATCCAGGTCGTAACGGGCCTTGCGCACGCGCTCGGCGTAGTACATATAGTCCCAAGGCTCGATGCGGGAGCCGGCAGGCAGGAGCCCAGCGGCGATGTCTTCGTTCATAAGCTTCTGCATATCATACACTTCCTCGCGGGCGCGGCGCATCGCGGCATCCATAATCTTCTGCAGGAAAGCGTCAACGGTAGCAGGGTCGTGCGCCATCTTGCTCTCGAGGATGAAGGCTGCGGGAGAATCGTAGCCCATAAGTTTGGCCTTCTCAATACGAAGCTCCATCTGGCGCAGAACAAGTGCCTTGTTGTCGTTGGCATCGTCGTGGTTGCCGCGCTCCGAGTACAGGCGGAATATCTTCTCGCGCTGCGCGCGGTCGGGCTCAGAACCCATCTTGTCGTAGTACTGCGACACCGGGAAGCCGAGTTCCTCCTTGAATGCGTTGGACTGGGCAAGCAGGTTGTTGGCGAAATTCAGGGCGAGGGACGACAACTCCGTATTAATTTCGCGCATACGTGCGCGACCGGCATCGTCCAGGCCCACGCCGTTGCGGATGAATCCCTCGTAGAGATTCTTGAGGAGCATCTGCTGCTCGCGGTTCAGGCCGCTCTGGTCGGCCTCGTAAACGGCCTTCACCTTGGCGAAGAGGTCCTGGTTCATCATAATGTCGTCGCTGTGGGCAGACACCAGAGGGGTCGCCTCTTCCACCACGGCATTGAGTTCGGGGCTGTAATCAGACTCGATGAGGTTGAACATCACGTTGCATACCTTGGAGAGAAGGGCGCCGCTGGCATCGTATGCCGCCACCACGTTCTCAAAAGTCGGAGCGTCGGGATTGTCGATGATGGCCTGAATCTCAGCCTTCTGCTCCTCCATACCCGCCTTGAGGGCCGGCATATAGTCCGCCACCTTGATCTTCTGGAACGGCGGAATTCCGTAAGGAGTATCCCACTCCTGCATAAACGCATTCTCGTTGTTGCACGCTGTCATAGCAAACAGTACTGCTAAAACCGGTAATAAAACTTTCTTCATATCAATCGTTGTATTTCAAAAGCAGAGTCGAAAAAGAGAGGGTGACTTTCAGTCTCCCGACGTCTCAGCCACCCTCTGTTTTGTCAGTTGATCTTTACCGAGACCGACGGTTCATCGACCAGCGTGAATTGGGCCGAGCCGCTGTATAGCGAAAGGATGCCCGTGATGTCGCAGGTATGTCCTCCGTCGGTAATATCATAGTGAAGCACGTCGTCGGCGAACTTGGCGAAGCCGCTCGTGCGCACCTGCACGCTTGTCTTGCCAATGGTGAAGTAATGCGACACGTAGTTTGCCGTAGCATACTTGACCATAATCTCCTTATAGGTAAGGTCGGCGTCGCGGCCGAAACTTCCGAGCACCTTGCCGTCGGACAGATACTCGCTGGGCTTGCCGGTGATGGGGCCGTAGCGCGTGTTGCCGCTGCCTACCTCGGCTGTATCGAACTGGCCGACCTGAACTGCGTTGATGTACCTTGCCTTGGAAAGGGCCCAGGTATTGATGTTCCAGGTTCCCTTGTCGGAGAGGAACACGCGGTTCTCGGGATTGGTGGATTTGTGAGGCAGGTTGGGGTTGGGATAAACCAGGGCGAAGATCTGATTGTCGTACTTCAGGCCCTTGATAACAACATACTTGCCCCAGAGTTCACCGGTATAACCGGCCGCGAGGGCCATCTTGAGTTTGTTCTCGTCAACCTCCACAGGTGCAAGGGGTTCGGCAAACTCGCCGCGGAAAATACGGGAGTTGATGATACCCCACTCATCTATATAGGAAGTCTCGTACTCGTTGGTGGTAGTCTGGTCGGGTGCCATACCCAGCTGGGGCATTCCGTTGTATGCACCCAGTGTAAGGCCCTTGCAGTTGACATACACCCACTGGCCGATCTTGTACTCGCTGTACAAGGAGGACTTGCCGATCTTGACGTCGATGCCGCCGGTGTCGTCCTGGATGTAGAGTTCGCGGTAGATATTTCCGGAAACGTCGCTGGAAATAACCTGGCCCCTGATCCACAGGGCTTCGGCAATCTCTACTCCGCCACCCTTGTACAGGGCCTTGAGGTCCTGGATGGTAGTGAATTCGCCTGCAAAACCGGGAAGCGTAGCCTCGGTGTAAGGCACGAACGCGGCAGGATCCTCATTCTTGATGGTGAACACCGGATCCCACTCCTCTTTCAGGCTCTGGCAGGAAGACAGGGCCACGAAGGCCACGGAAAGGATAATGATAATCTTTTTCATACTCTTAGAACCTGAAATAAATGTTAAGCATATAATTGAATCCCGACATATAGAAGTACTTGGGATCGAAACGATAGAAACGCTCGTTGGACACGGTGTTGTCTACGATACGGGTCTGCTCGTAGCCTCCGGTCTTGACGTTCCTGTTGTTGAGGATGTTCTTGGCATTGAAGGAGAAACCGAGCTGGTACTTGCGCTTGATGAACCAGGACTTGCCCACGGATGCGTTGAGCAGGAACGCCGGATCGAACTTCTCCTGGGTGGTCATATATGCCATCTCTTCCCAGGTAGGATTGTTATCCAGACCTGCTACCGCATAGTCGGTACGGTAGAGCGGGCTCATATCCAGATAAGCATTGTCGAAGTACTCGACATCAGCCTCGATGAACCAGTAGTTGAAGCTGTAGGAAAGGCCGAGGCTGGTAGCCAGCTCAGGGGTGGAAGGCACGTGGTGCCTCTGCACGGTGCCGTCCTCGAAATAAGTGAGGTCCCAGTAAGGCAGGAGCACGTCCTTCATAACCTCTTCGGCGCTGTTGTCCACGGTCTGGGTCATCACGGGCTTGGAGGTGTAGAGGTTCTTGCCATATGCGAACACGCCCTGCACATAGAGGTCGTCCACCAGGTAGGAAGGCACCTTGAATCCCAGTTCGAAACCGGAATGTGCCTGATCGATACCGGTGATGGCGAAGTTGGAGAAGGCGTTCTGGATGTCGTCGTAGGCGCTCATCACCTTGCACTGGTCCTTTATCTGCGTGTAATATACGGAAGCGCGGAGGTTGATGCCGTTGCCGCTATACTGCCAGTTGGCGTCGGCGGTGAAGGTCCTGGTGGGCGTAATGCCGTCCATAATGGCATTACGGGTCCTCGGAGAGAGGAACACCTGGTTGAACCTGGGAGCGTCGTTGAAATAACCGACGTGGCTGTAAACGCGCTGGGTTCCGCCAATCACGTAGTTGAGGCCGAGCTTGGCGGCATAGGTGAGGAAGCCGAGATGTTCGGACTCGCCATATGAGCTCTGCGCTCCCGGGCCGGCATACTCGACACCGGCGGCCTCCCACTTGGAAACCATATCGTTGTCGGTCGGTACGCCCGGGAAGAGACCCTTGCGCATGAGGCCCTCGCGCCAGAAGGACTCGTAGCCGATGCGGCCGGAGAGGTCGGCGCTGAGGTTCTCGATTACAAAGTGGCCGTTGGCCCAGGCGCCCACGCTACGGAACTGCGCGTTGTAGTCGTAGCCGTACTTGTCGCCGACCTTGAGCTTACGGGCCTCGCCGTGCTCCAGGAAATAGTCGAGATCGTTCTGGATCTTCCAGGGCTGGGAGGCATACTCGCGCTCAGCGAAGTTGTCGATATCGACGAAGTACTCGCCGCCGAGGAGATCGGCTATCTGCTTGTAGTACTCGGTCTTGTTGATACGGCCGCTGAGACCACCGGTGACATTCACCGCGTCGGACGCGCGCCACTTGAAGGAGGCGGCGAAGTTGAGGTCGTTCTGGTCCACGTGACGCTCCTCCTGCACATACTTGGAACGGCCGCCTTCCTGCATACGGTTGATGTTGTAGATGCGGTCCCAGTTGATGTGGGTGAGCTCCGGATACATATTGGCGTGAGACCATACGTTCTTCGCAGTCATATATTTATCCGGGTTGTTGCGATTGAGGTCAGCCACATAATCACCGTCGATGTTGCCGTAGTAGTAGCTCGGCAGGTTGCGGTAGTAGTCGGGACGGGGGTCCTGGGCGTCATACCAGTCGAGGGCGGTGTAGCCGTTCTTGCCGAAACGGTAGAGAACGGTTGCGCTGGCACTGAACACGTCGTCAGGCGTATAGTCGTACTTCACGAAGGTCACGGGCTCGTGGGTCTTGCGCACGCGGGCATTGCGGACCTTGCCGTTCTGGTAGCCCCAGTTAGAGTTGTACATATTGTCGCCCATCAGGTCATATACCTCCTGCGTGGAAGCGTTCTGCGCGCCTCTCTCGCCGGGGGCGGCGAAGAATGCGAAACTCAGCCTGTGGTTGCGGTTGAACACCTTGTCGGCTCCGAAATAGTAGGCCAGCGAACGGTAGTAAACTCCGTCGATCCAGTCGTTGCCGCCGAGACGGGCGCTCACGTTGGCCGCGAAGGACCAGCCGTTGTCCATAGGACCGGTGGCGTACGAGGCCATCAGGCGGAGGCGGTACAGGGTGCTGTTGGTCATTACGCTACCCCTCAGGCCCTTGCGCACGCTGGAGGCGTCGCCGAAGATATTCGTGAGGCCGTTGTAACCGCCGAAACCACAATCGGACACCTCGGCCCCGTTGACGCTCTCCTTGGAACGCATAGCCTCGTTGAGGCCGCTCCAGAGCGAGTAAGGGCTGTAGCCGGTGATGGCATCGTTGAGCCTGACTCCAGCCAGATACACTTCCTGGGATTCGGAGATGTAGCCACGGGCGCGGAAGCGTACGGACGAGAAATTGTATCCCGCGATGCTGTTGAACACGTCGTTGGAGCCGAAGAGGATGGTGGGATTGTCGTTGTATCCCGAGTCATCCAGGTCGAAGGCGGCGAAGGAGTCGTCGTCGATATCGGCAACCTTCTGGATGCTCGTGAGCGACAGCGTGAACATATTCTTCACGTAACCGTCGTTCACAGTCACCTGAACCTGGTTCTCAAGGAATTCGGGAGCCGTGATGACGAGGGTGTAGCTGCCGTTGTCGAGGTTGGGGAACAGGAAGCTACCGTCCTCGCCGGTCTCAATGACTGCCAGTTCCTGCGCACCGCTGAGCAGGGTCAGCCTGGCGTTCTCCAGGGGCTGCCTGCCGTTACGGTCCACCACTATGCCCTTCACGCCGCCGGTGTATTCCTGGGCGGAGAGGGTGAGGCAAGCGGCGAGCGCAACTAATGCGAACAGTATTCTTTTCATATTATTTAGCGATTACGATGTAAGTGGGATAGTGGTCGGAATAGCCGCCGATGAAGGAGCCGCCGGAGAAAGTACGGAAAGGCGTACCCTTGTACTGGCCGGACTGGTTGGTCATAAAGGGCTTCACGAAAATGCGGCCGTAGTACTTCTTCTTCACTATGGGCTGGATGCTGAAGGTGCCGGGAGCGGCATCCACCAGGGCCTTGTTGCACATCACGATGTCGAAGATGTTGTTGCCGCCACGGTAGTACAGGGAGGCGTAACCGGCCTTGATCATACTGAGGAAGGGATCGAAGAAATCCTCGTCGGTGAGGCCCTCGGGGAACTCCTTGCCGCGCAGGAACTCGGTCATACTGATATCCTGGGGATTGTCGTTCATATCGCCCATCACGACTATCTTGATGCCGGGGAACTCCTTCTGAAGCTCCATTGCACGCATATAGGCGATTTCGGCTCCGCGGGGACGGAGGTCGGCGCCCTTGCCGCCCAGACGGGAAGGCAGGTGACATACGAAAATGGCGAACATCTCACCGTCGATGGTGCCGCGGACCATCAGAACGTCACGGGTCTTGAAGTTGTCCATCTCCTCCTGTGTCCACTGGCTCCAGTCAATCCTGGAGGGATAGAAGGTGAACGGGACGGCCTCGGTGGCGATGACCTTGAAAACCTCGGGCCTGTAGAGCAGGGCGCAGTCGACGCCTCGGCGGTCGGGGCTGTCGTAGTGCACTATCTGGTAGTTGGCAGCCGCAATCTCGGGCTCGGCAACCAGGTCTTCGAGCACGTGGCGGTTCTCAACCTCGGAAACACCGAGCACTGCGTGCCATACGCCGTTGTCTTTCTTCATAGCCGCAATGACGTGGGCCATATTGTAAAGTTTCTTGGCGTACTTCTCTTCCGTCCAGTTGTTGCCTCCGTCGGGAAGATACTCGTAGTCGTTCTTGCCGTCGTCGTGGTAAGTGTCGAAAAGGTTCTCCAGGTTGTAGAAACCTATGATGTGGGAGGTACGGGCCTTTCCGGGCGCATCCTTGGGATTCGCCGAAGCGCAGAAGACCGCCAGCAGGAGGCAGGCCAGAACCGTACTGATAAATCTTTTCATTCTGTATCTGGTTATTTGTGTTATTTCCAAAATCTGGAAGGGGCGGCCGCCTCTATGGCATCCGCTGCTTCCTTGCCGATTACCAGGCTGAGGTTGGGGAAGAAATCTATTCCCGTCCAGCCCTCAAGCTCGTCTATGCTCATAATGTAGTCCACGCTGTCTCCCCCGGCAATCGATGTGTCGTGCGGCAGCAGGAAGCCTGCGGCCATAAACCCGTTGGCAGCATACGTCGAAGGACCACGGTAAAGCAGCGCCTTGAAGTAGTATGTAGGGATCTTCACGGCAAAGCCGGAACTGGATCCGGAATAATTGGTGGAGTCGTCGAACAGGGCCCCCGTAACCACGTACAGCGTATCGGACTTGGATGCGTAGTCGCGCACCTTGGCCTCAAGGCCCGCCCAGATATAACTGTTGAAGTTGTAGTCCTGGGGAGTCATGTTGGTGCCGTAGAACGTGGATATGTTGGCCTGACGATTGCCTACGCGGTCTGCGGAAGGAATCTGGTGACCCCTGGTCCAGCCGCCGCCGTAGGAACCTCCCACGAGGTTGGGCTGCATATCTGCAGGCAACAGGGGGTCGAGCCCCCATTCGTTGCTGCGGCCGCCGCTGCCCTTGAGGCCGTTGTTGAGCGGGTAAGCCACCCACAGGGCCATGTGCTCGGCGAAGTCCCAGTAGAAGGACCAGTTGCGCACGCCGCTCTCCTGGGCGCTTGCATAAGCTCCGCCGGACATATCGTGGGCGAAGAAGCTGCGGCCGTCGCCCTCCACCGTTGCCGGAATCTCAAGCCAGCGGGAGGTGGTGACGTCTTTGCCATAGCCGCCGTAGCCGGGGATGCCGGAACTGCGGCCCAGCTGATACACCACGACGCTGGCGGCCTTGCCCTTGCCGGGCTTGAGCACCATCGTGACGCTGCGGGCGTCGTCGCCATCGTTGGCGTCGTAGCGCAGGCGGACGTCGGCACGCGAGCCGGTGCCGGAGGCAGGGTCGGCTGTAGCCCAGAAAGGGGTGCCCTCAGGGAACTCCAGGCTGATGGTCCAGTCTGCAGCCGCGGTGACGGCAACGAAAAGACTGCCGCCGTCGGGTCCTACCTCATTGGAGCGGGGGACGATGTTTGCCGTAGTGTCGCCCGGCCCGTCGCAGGAAGCGACGAGCAGCAGGGCGAGCGCGACGGCTATAGGTAATCGGAATCTCACCTGTAACTGGAATTAGAAGGAAACCGAAATCTTGGCTACCCTGCGGTGACCGGTGGTGCCTCCCACGCTGAATGTAACGGAAGCGGCAGAGCCGGACCAGTTAGGAGAAGAGAATGTGCCGGGGGTTGCGGTAATGTCGTTGGTGCCGTCGCCGGAGCCGTACTCCAATACGATGCCCTTGATCTCCTTCCCTGCAGATACCGTGAAGGTATTGCCGGAATAGAAGCGCACGGCAGTGCCTGTATTGTAGTACTTGGGACCGTTCTTCGTGTTGGAGCCCATCGAACCGGTAACGGTTACGCCGTTTACGGTGAGGGAACTGAAATCGGATGCGTTGGCATAGCCCTGGGCGGTAAAGTCAATGACCACGCTGTCTCCGGTGCCGGGATCAGGACCGGGGCCGGGACCTGTGCCGTTGCTGGTAAGGCTGAAGATATAAGCCTCCTTGCTGGAAGTCTCCGGGGTGTTGCCCTGATAGTTGGTGAGCTTGCCGCGAATGATTACGTCGTCGCCGACCGCAATCTGGGTGTCGCCCTCGACCCAGGGATGATTGCCCAGGTAGTACACGCTGTAGCAGGTGAACTGGCTGCCGCTGGTAGAGCCGTCGTCGGAAATGTTGAAGGTGGCGGTACCGTACTGGGCGCTGAAGGTGTACTTGATGGAGGAAATCCTGCCGGCAACGTACACGCTGTCGCTCTTGGCTCCGGACTCAAGGCTGCTGGCAAAGGCGTTGGCCGCTGCAGCATTGTAAGGATCTTCAAGGGTACCGGTGCCTCTGGGAGTGCTCGGAGTGGGATCAGTGCCGGGGTTGCCGCCATCGGTTACTCCGTTGAGCGAATATACATAACTTGCACCCTTACCGACAGTTTCAGGAGTGTTGCCCTTGTAATTGATGACGGGGCCGCAGACTATGACTTCGTCTCCTTCCTTCACGTCGGTATCGCCGGTCTTCCACTGACGGTTGCCGAGATAGTAAGTCTGGAACACATAGAAGTCGCCGGTGCCGTCTGCCACGTCAACAATGTTGAAGGTAGCATTGCCATATGTGCCGCTGGCTGCGTAGGAAGTGCCGACCTTGCTGATCTTGCCCTTGATATAGACGGGCTCGGGGCTCTGGACGTCGGATCCGAGGCTCTGCGCGAAAGCAGCTGCACCTGCAGGGTTGTAAGGGTCGGCCAGTGTGCCGCTACCCTTGGCAGTGCCGGGAGTCGGACCCGGGTCGGGTTCGCCGCCTTCGTTCTTGCCGTTGAGGGAATAGAGGAACGCAGAGTTCTGGCTGGTCTCGGGGGTGTTGCCCTTATAGTTGACAACCTTGCCGCAGATGATGGCGTCGTCGCCGACCTTGATGTCGGTGTCGCCGCTCTTGAACTTGCGGTTGCCGAGATAAAGGATGCGGTAGCAGTAGAACTGCGGGCCGGTTTCGCTGCCGTCCTCGGAGATGTAGAAGGTAGCGTTGCCATAGGTGCCACCGTCCGTGTAGGTACCTGAGCTGGCGATCTTAGAGATCTTACCCTTGATGAAAACCTCGTTGGAGCTGGTTACGTCGGCACCGAGGTCGGTGACATACTTGATAACTCCGGGAACGGTGAAAGGATCCCCGACGGTGCCGGAGCCCATCTTAACCTCTCCCTGAGCGCCGGCCTGGGCAATCGTAACGGTCTGCTTCTCGGCCAGGCCGATGGTGAAGACGATGGAGCCGGTGCGGTTGAAGCCGGGGTTGGCGTTGACCGAAACGGTGATGTCCTGGGGTGCAACGGCCGCTTTGCCTTTCACCTTGCTGAGAGCCACCCAGTCGGGATAGGAGGAAACCATCCAGTCGCGGGAGGCGGTGAGATGGATAACATCTGAGCCGTCACCCTCTGCGAAGGACAGTTCCGCAGGATTGGAAAGGATGCGCGCAATGCCCAGGTCCTCGTCCTGCTCGCAAGCCGTGAAAGCCAGGCAGGCGGCCATCAAAGCGACAAACAATCTTTTGAAATTCATAATCTGGTGTTATTTGACAAAAAATGCAGTTTATAGAGTTTCAAAGATAATTAAAATGCTGAAAAAGACAAAAAAAAGAGGCCGGCGTTTCGGCCGGCCTCATTAAAGGAATAAGGAAACTAGTTGAGAGTAATCTCCATGATGTCGGTGAGGTCCCAGGCGAGGGAAAGCTGAATCTTGGCTTTGCCTGCAGCGGGAGAGCCGATTTTGGCCCTTCCAATCTCTGCCTCAAGATACACGAACTCGTCATCAACCTGGCCGAAAACGGTTACCTTGTCTTCGGCACCGTCGGGCACGGAGCTGGTAATGTTCGTGCTGATACCACCCTGCTCCTCAACGCCGTTGACAATCTGAACGCCGTCGGTTCCGCTTGCAGAGGTAGCATTGCCCCTGAAGGGATAGAAATTGCAGCCTGCCTCGCATCCGGGGATGTTCATTCCGGCAAAAGTAACAGCCGTGCCTGTCTCGTCATTGGCGTCGGTATTGATACCGAAGGCGATGTAACGCCTCCAGTTGAACGGGAACTGACCGGAACCTGCAGGATCATCAGCCTTTGCTGCGATGATCTTGGAACGCTTAATCTTGAAATAGAGATAGAGGTTGTCGCTGTCGGAAGCATACTTGAACTCCTTGAAGGAGCCGGCCTCGACACCCTCGATGGAGGCCCAGTCGGAGAGGTCGCCGTCTACCTTGATGCTGGCAGGAGTGTCGCCGCCTGCTCCGACCTCGGTAACACCGTTGAGGGAGTACAGGTAAGCCTTCTTGGAAGAAGTCTCATAGGTGGTCTTGCCGTTCTTCGTGTAGGCGGTGAGCTGGCCCTTGACGATAACGTCGTCGCCGACTTTCACCTGGCCGTAGCCTTCTTGCCACTCCTTGTTCTCGAGCCAGTACACGCTGTAAGCCTCGAAGTCCTTGTTAAGGTCGTCGTTGAACACGCCGTCGTCGGAGAGCCAGAAGATACCGGTCTTGTAATTGGCGCTGTACTCGGAAACGATCTTGGAGGCCTTGCCGCCAACTGCTACGTTAGGGATTGCGAGAGTCTCGCCCTTTGCCTTTGCAGCGGCGATGGCAGCCTGGGTGGCGTCGATGAATGCCTTGGCACCTGCAACGTTGAAAGGATAGGAGACGTTGCCAACGCCGTCGGCATCGCTCTCAACCCAGTTGAGCCTGTAGATCTTGGCTTTCTTGTTGGCGGTCTCATAGGTGGTCTTGCCGTCCTTGGTGTAGGCAGTGAGGGCGCCGTAGAGGAGAACCTCGTCGCCGATCTCGAAGTTGGCCTTGATGTCAGCAGCTGCGGTAGGAGCGTCGAGAGCGCCGCCGAGCCAGTACACGCCGTAAGCCTCGAAATCGAGGTCGAGATTGTCGTTGAACACGCCGTCATCGGAGATCCAGAAGGATGCGGTGTTGTATGTAGGACCGTAGTTGTACTTGGTGGTGTTGGAAATGATACCCTTCACGTACACGTTGCCTGCGACAGGGCCGGCCTTGAGGGCGGCGATAGCCTCAGCCACGGTATAAGGCTTGTCGAGAGTACCGGCCTCGGTGTAGGCGCCCTGGGTGAGGGAAAGGGTCACGTCGGGTGCGCCGGCGCCCTTGACCACGAAGGTGGCGGTACGCTCAGCTCCGGTGTTGGCCTCGAACTTAACCTCGATATTGCCGTTGCCGTTGCCGGACTTGGTGTAGTCGGTAATCCAGGCAGCATCGGTGGACACTGTCCAGCCGCTGGCTATGTTCTGGGACTCGATTGCGAAGACAGCCTGGGTCTCGGAAGCACCGACGACAACTGAAGGCTCGGCGCAGACGAGCACGGGGCTGGTGCCGGCCTCGAGGGAAATGAGGTAAGCCTCATTCTGGGAGGTCTCGGCCTGGCCGCCGTAGTTCATAATCATACCGTAAACCATAACATGGTCGCCCACGTTGATGTTCTTGTCGGCCACGTTGTCGTACTTCTTGTTGTCGAAGTAGTAAGCGCGATAAACCTCGAACTGAGGGCTGTTCTCGGTGCCGTCGTCGGATATGAAGAAGGTAGCGTTGCCGTAAGTGGTGCCGTACTTCTCAACGATCTTGGAGATGATACCCTTGACGTAAACTTCCTTCGGGCCCTTTGCCTTGTCGGCGAGGGTTGCGCAGAACTCGCAGGCCTTGGCGCAGGTGTAAGGATTGTCGAGGGTGCCCCACACGACTCCGCCTTCCTGGTTTACGGTAAGGATCTTCTTGCTTGCTCCGGCCTTGAAGATGACCTCGGCGGAACGGGCGGCATCACCGCCGATAAGAACGGAGACCTTCACTTTTACGGTTCCGGCGTTGCCGCTGGAAGGGGTAATGGAAAGCCACTCGGCAGCGGCGGCGGGCACTTCGGCATTCCAAGCCTCGGTGGCTACCACCTCGACGTCGGCAGAGCCGGCAGTCTTGCCGTCGAAGTTGAGCAGGGAAGGTGCCACGTTGACGGCAAGGTTACCTTCACTCACCGGATCCTCCGGAGTACAGCCGATAAAGAGGGCTGCACAAGCCAGGATGGAAAGTATAATCTTTTTCATATTTCTGTCTGCGGATTAGTTGAACATATACTTGATACCGAGCTGCACGTACCAGCACTGGCCGCGGTCTGTATTCAGACGCCAGGTGGTTGCGCCCTCGCCCACGTTGGACTTGAATACGGGCTGGCCGTTGGCATTCACGTGATCGAGGCTCAGGATTTCTCCGGACTTGGCGCTGTCGTCGAAAGTGCGGCTCACTCCCCAGGAGTCATTCATAAGGTTGGTGAAGTTCATCAGGTCGGCGTTCAGCTGGAAGGTCTGGGTGGTGCTGCCGATACGGAAGCGGATATCCTGGCTGATGCGGAGGTCGAACCTGTGTACCATAGGAGCGTGTAAGTCATATGCGCCTGCATACTGTCCCATGTGGGAAGAAAGGTAGCTGTCCTGCTTGACGAATGCCATGAAGTTGGCCTTGTCGGCGTCGGATGCGAAGAGGATGTCGTTCTCGTCCTTGGGGATGTAGATGAGGTCCTGCTGCACGCTGTCGCCGTTGAAGTCGCCCTTGAACTTATAGCTCAATCCGGTAGGAACATAGCCCTCGTAGAAGATGCTGATGTTGGTACGCCAGGGAGCCTTGTAGGAGATGGAAGCCATCAGACGGTCGGGGTTCACGAAGCGGGAGCTCTGGAGGACGGTGAAGTTGGGTCCTTCAACCGTAGGCAGGCCCTGGAACACGGACTCGGCGTCGTTGCCGGGCATACCGGTAACCTCCTTCTGCACGGTGTGAGTGTAGGAGAACATGAGCTTGAGGTTCTTGACAGGCTCGATGTGGGTGTTCACGTTGGCTATCCAACCATAACCCTTGTCGGTGTTGGTGAGCACGTAAGCAGGAGTGCTGGTGTAGTTGGCGTTGGCAGCGGTAGGATAGATGTGACGGTTGTCGGATCCGGTGTACTGGGACCACTCGGTGTTGTCGGTGAAGTTCCAGTTCTTGATGAGGGTGCCGTTGATGGTCTTGTTGAAGATACCTTCTGCAGTGATGGTCCAGGGGAAGGTAACGGGAACCTGGAAGTCGAAAGCGAGGGAGGACTTCCAGACCTGAGGCATCTTGAAGTTGGGATCGACCGCGTTGACGGTAGCGGAGAGCTGGCCGTCCTCAGGCTTGATGTCCAGAGGGAAGCGGTTGGGATAGAGCTCGTTGAGCTTCTTCACGATCTCGTTGGTGTCGGTGATGAGCTTGCCGCCGTTGTTCTTTGCAGCGAAGGCGTCGAGGCCGGAGTTGCGGTCAACTACGATGCCGTTGCTGTACTTGGTGGTGATGGCCTGCTTGGCGTTCATGAACATGGCAGCGTTGGTAGGCATGTTGGTCATATACACCAGAGGGAGACGGCCTGCGAAGAGACCGGTACCGCCGCGGACCTTGAGGGTCTTGTTGCCGAACACGTCCCAGGTGAAGCCGACGCGCGGGGAAATCTGCACGTTGGTGGTGGGCCACCTGCCGGTGTCGATGTGAGTGCCGTTGTAGTCGAGCGCCTTGATGGCGTTGTTGGTCATAATGTCGTTCTCATCGTAGAGAATGGTGTCGAAGCGAACGCCGGCGATGACCTTGAAGTTGTTGGTCACTGCCCAGTCGTCCTGAGCGTAAACGCCAACCTGGGAGAACTGGATACGTGCGGAAGGAGTCTCGTTGCCGCCGTAACCGTAGGAAATGGCCACGGTCTCAGGAGCCTCTCCGTTCAGGAAGTCGTCGATGCTGCGGAAACGGTAGTAGCCGGTACCCTCGCGGATGTAGGAGTTGTCGGCGAACTGATACTCGTAGCTTACGCCTGCGGTAAGCTTGTGGGAGCCGAGGTATGCGGTGACGTCGTCCTTAACGTTGAGAACGCGGTTGTGGACACCGTTGTACCAGGTGAAGAGCTCGTAACCTGCGGCCATATAAGGCTCGAGGGTCTGCTTGATCTTGCCGTCGCCGAGAACCTCGTAGCCGGCCATGATGTCGATGAACGGGAACTTTGAGGAATCGGAACCGCGGACGTCCTCGATGTTGGAATAGGTTGCGAGGAACTGGTTGGAAACGTTGTTGCCGAGACGGCTGTTGAGGTCGACGGAAACGGACCAGACGTTGTTCTCGGTGGAGTAGCAGGAGTTGGCGAAGGCCATCGAGTACTCAGACAGACGGTTGAGGCTCAGACGGGTACCGTTGAGGGATGCCGAGCCGTCGTCGGTCTTGGAGTTGAAGTCGGCGGAGTTGCCGTTGGTGCCGGTCCAGGACTGGTTCTTGGTGTAGTTGTAACGGACTGCAAGATGGTGATCCTGGTTGATGTTCCAGTCGATGCGGCCGAGGAGCTTGAGGTTGCTGAAAGGACGCATATAGTTGGTCCAGCCGCCGGTATCGTATCCGTAGGTGTCCTTCAGGTAGTCGGAGACGCGCTGCATGTCGGCCACGGTGGTGCGGGAAATGCTCTTCTCAGGCACGGCCACGCCGTCCTCGGAGGGACGCCATGATGCATAGGAGATTTCGCGCTCGTTGCCGCTGTACTCGCCGCTGAGGAAGAAGAACAGCTTGTTCTTGATGATGGGGCCGCCGATGGTCACACCATAGACGGTCTTGTCGCTGTAGGTCCCGGAAGCCTCCTGGCCGGCAACGGTCTTGCCGCGCAGGATGTCTGCGTTCTGGTAGTAAGCGTAAGCCGTACCCTTGATGGTGTTGGTACCGGACTTGGTGATGGCGTTCACGCCGCCGCCGATGAAGTTGGACTGGCGCACATCATAAGGGGAAACAACGATCTGGACTTCCTCGATGGCATCCATTGAAATAGGCATACCGCCGCCGGGGAGAGCCTCGGACAGACCGAAGTTGTTGTTGAAGTTGGCACCGTCGATGGTGAAGTTGGTGCTGCGTCCGTCACCGCCGCCGAAGCTCATTCCGTTACCGCCGTAAGGGGAAAGCTTGGCGATGTCGGAGATGTTACGGCTTGCGGAAGGCAAGGCGAGGATGTCATCGTTGGACACGTTGGTTGAAGCTCCGGTCTTCTCCTGGGAGAATTTGGAGGTGGCCTGTGAGATAACGATGGCTTCCTGCAGAAGCTCGGCGTCGTCCTTCAGGGCTGCATCGAGGGCATAGACCTCGGCAAGCTGGAGGGTAACGTCGGTGTAATTCACCTTGTGGTAACCCATGCAGGAGACCTCAACGGAATAAGGGCCGCCGGAACGCATACCGTTAATTGCATAACGGCCTTCGTTGTTGGTGAGCCCGTAGTACTGGGACCCCGAGGGGGTGTGTACGGCCACGACAGTGGCTCCGGGAATGGCCACCCCGCTGGCATCGGTAACCTTACCGGCGAGAGACGCAGTCGTAACCTGCGCGTAGGCGGAAACGACGAAGAACATTGCTGCCAGGGACAGCAACATCACTTTGAATGATTTTTTCATAAAATAAACAATAACGATGAGTTGTGTTTTTTTAGTGATGCAAATTTACTCACAGAAAAAAATCTGCACAAGCGAGAAATAAACAAGTTATTAACATTTTTTTAGTATCTTTGCGAACTTTTACCCCGCGAGGACAGATTTGCCTGATTGCAACCTCGCCTAAAAAAATGCTAAAATGAACTATCTCTTTTCATCGGAGTCAGTCTCCGAAGGGCATCCCGACAAGGTTGCCGACCAGATTTCGGATGCCATCCTCGACGAATTCCTCTCCCAGGACCCTGAATCCAAGGTAGCCTGCGAGACTTTCTGTACCGCCGGACTGGTGGTCGTGGGCGGCGAAGTGCGCTCAGACCACGCATACGTAGATATCCACAAGACGGTGCGCGACGTAATACGCAAAATCGGCTACACCAAGGCCGAATACGGCTTTGACGCGGCCTCCTGCGGCATAATCAGCACTATTCACGAGCAGAGCGCAGACATCAACCGCGGCGTGGTACGCGCCAGCGAAGACGAGCAGGGCGCCGGTGACCAGGGTATGATGTTCGGCTACGCCAGCCGCGACACCGAGGAGTACATGCCCCTCGCCCTCAGCCTCTCCCACCGCCTGCTGCAGGTGCTGGCCGACATACGCCACAATGAGCCGGAGCTGATGCCCTACCTCAGGCCCGACGCCAAGGCACAGTTCACCGTAGAATTTTCCGCGCACCATCATCCCGTACGCGTTCACACAATAGTTTTGAGCACCCAGCACGACGACTTCGGAACCGATGAAGAGATGCACGAACGCATCACTGCCGACGTTCGGAATATCGTAATACCCAGAATGACAGCCACACTGCCCGAGCGCACGGCGGCTCTCTTCAAGGGCGATTGGATACTGCACGTGAACCCCACCGGCAAGTTCGTCATCGG
>DBYB01000052.1:24318-34230 GCA_002309995.1 Bacteroidales bacterium UBA1197 | reverse complement strand
ATGTCGCGGGCGTAGGAACCGGTAAGAGGACCCTCGACCATACGCTCCTTGATACCCTTGAGGATAGCGGGCATAAAGCCGAGATCGATGGCACCACCGACAACGCAGTTGTAGAACTCCAGCTTGCCGCCCCACTCGAGCTCGGTAACATCCTGGCTCTTGACGTTCAGCTGAGTCTCCTTGCCGTTGATAACGAACTTGGTGTTCAGCTCACCTTCGGCAGGGCAGACGAGGAGGTGAACCTCACCGAACTGGCCGGCGCCGCCGGACTGTTTCTTGTGACGGTACTGTGCGCAAGCCACCTTGGTGATGGTCTCACGATAAGGCACCTTCGGGGCAAAGAGCTCGACCTCGAGACCGAACTCGTTGTTGATGCGCCACTTGACGATGTTGATATGCTGCTCACCGTTGCCGGAGAGGATGGTCTGGCGGAGTTCCTTGGAGTACTCTACGATGACGGTAGGATCCTGAGAAGCGATCTTCTTGAGAGCGTCGCCGAGCTTCTGGTCGTCCTGCTGTACCTTTGCCTTGATGGCGCAGCGGTACTTGGGAGCGGGATACTTGATCTTGTCGTAGCTGATGCCTGAGCCGGGGGTGGCGAGGGTGGTGCTGGACTTGCTGTTCTTGAGCTTGACAGCGCAGCCGAAGTCGCCGGCGTGCAGGTTGGTGACGGCCTCTTTCTTGGAGCCGGCCACTGCGTAGATGGCGGAGAAACGGTCCTTGTTACCGCTCACGGGATCCTCGAGATCCATACCGGTGGTCAGTGTGCCGCTCATTACCTTGAAGTAGGAAACCTCACCGAGGTGCTGCTCCACGTCGTTCTTGTAGATGAACAGTGAGGTGGGGCCATTTTCCTTAACTTCGGGGACGGGGGCCACGTCGCGGATGAACTCGAGCAGGCGCTTTACGCCGACGTCCTTTTTGCCGCAGACGCAGAAAATGGGATATACGTCACCGGAGACGATGCCCTTGTTGAGACCGGAGTGAATCTCCTCCTCGCTGAGGGTGCCCTCTTCGAAGAACTTCTCCATAAGAGCGTCGTCGAACTCGGCGGCCTTCTCGATGAGTTCCTGACGGTACTCCTCGGCCTGATCGGCGAACTGTGCGGGGATGTCGAGGACCTCGCTACCCTTATAATACTTCATCGTGAGTACGTCGATGATGCCGCTGAAACCGGAACCGGTGGCATCGGGGAACTGCACGTTGATCATCTTGCCTCCGAAGGTCTCCTTCAGGGAAGCCTGCACGTTGTCCCAGTCGGCCTTGTCGGCGTCGAGCTGGCTGACGGCAACGATCATAGGGAGCTTCTGCTCCTCAGCGCGGCGGATGAAGCTTTCGGTGCCGACCTCAACGCCCTGCTGGGCATTTACGAGCAGCACGCCGCTTTCGCAAACGCGGAATGCGGAGTATGCGCCGCCGATGAAGTCGTCGGAACCGGGAGCGTCGATGAAGTTGATCTTGCAGCCCTGGTACTCGGTGTACAGAGGGGTTGCGTAGATCGAACGCTGGTTGATCTTCTCGAGTTCGTTGCTGTCGGACATTGTGTTCTTGTCCTCGATGGAGCCCATTCGGGTAATGACTTTACCTTCGAAGAGCATAGCTTCTGCCAACGTGGTCTTGCCGGACTTGGTGGAACCGAGCAGGACAACATTGCGTACGTCTTTGGTGGAATATTCTTTCATTTGTATCGTAAGTGGTTAATTATTTCACAGTAGCCTGCAAATCTAATAATTTTCGCACTGATTACCAAAATATTCATCGTATACCTGCGCGCCCGTGTATCCGAGCTCTGCCATAAGGGTTTCATCCATGTCGTCCGGGCACACCCCGAGATGCGAGCAAATGGCTTCATAACTGTCGAACTCTCCGCTCTCGAGGAGGGCCGCAAATTTTTCGTAACTCTTTTCCTTCATAATTCCTCGTTGTTTTGTCCGGCAAAATTGGACACTTGTCTCGAAAAACGCAACTTTCGGCCGGTGGTAAAAAAGGGGGTAAAATGCACTTTTTTACGATTTTTATGGTTTTTGTGCAAATTTTATAGAAAAATGTCCACGAAAACGCTATGGTTTATGCCGCAACGCAGAATTAATTTTGTGTCTGAAGCAAAACGATGGACAGATTTCACGAAAACATCCGCAGGGCCAGGCTCAAAAAAGGTTATTCCCAGGACGATATGGCAGACCTTATGGGCATAGAGCGCTCGACATACAGCAACTTCGAGCTCGGCAAGACCAAACTCTTCGCAAAGTGTATGACCCGCTTTGCGGAGACATTGGGAATGAGCGAGGAAGAGATACTCCTTGACGGTTCACCGCTCACGGCCGGCTATCTGCAGGCCGGAGTGCTGGAAGACCGCATAGACGCGCAGGAACTCAAGCTTGACCGCCTTTCCGAGAAGCTGGACAAAGTCCTGGAACTGCTTCAATCGCAGAAATAATCAATTGCTCGTTCCCGCAATTTCATTATATTTGTGGGGATATGCAGCGAACTGTTTCACTTCTTCCTTATATGGAGCAAGGCCGTCTGGAGGCCGGATGCGACGAGGCGGGCCGCGGGCCCCTCGCCGGGCCGGTGTACGCCGCCGCCGTCATACTCCCGGAAGATTTCCGCCATCCGCTGCTCAACGACTCCAAGCAGATGTCCCGCAAGGCCCGCGAGACGCTCCGTCCCATTATAGAAAAAGAGGCTCTGGCGTGGGCTGTAGTGGCTGTTGAGGCCTCGGAAATAGACCAGATCAACATCCTGAAGGCCAGCATCACCGGTATGCAGCGGGCTGTCCGCGCGTTGAAAGTCAAACCGGATTTCCTGCTGATTGACGGCAACCGCTTCTACCCGTTCGACGGTTATCCCTACAAAACGGTCGTCCACGGCGATGCCACTTATGCCAGCATCGCCGCCGCATCAGTGCTTGCCAAGACCTGGCGCGACGAGCGTATGGAGCAGCTCTCCAGGCAGTATCCCGGGTATGGCTGGGAGCACAACGCCGGCTATCCTACCCCTGAACACATAGATGCAATAAAGCGTCTCGGATACACCCCCGAGCACCGCAAGTCCTTCCACCCCAAAGAATTAGAACCAACATTATTTTGATATGAAAAGAGTTATAATCGCTATCGCAAGCGCCCTTATGCTCCTGCCGGCTACAATGCGTGCCGACGAGGGTATGTGGCTCCTGCCCCTTCTTGAGAAGATGAACGCCGACGCAATGAAGAACCTCGGCGCCCGCCTCACCCCCGAGCAAATCTACAGTATCAACAATTCGTCCATCAAGGACGCCATCGTACAGTTCGGCGGCGGCTGCACCGGCGAAATTGTCTCCGGCTCCGGCCTGCTCCTGACCAACCACCACTGCGGTTACGGCAGCATCCAGGCGCTCTCCACCACCGAGCACAACTACCTGGAAGACGGTTTCTGGGCCAAGTCGCGCGAGGAGGAGATCCCCGTTCCCGGCCTCACCGTGCGCTTCCTGCAGAGTATGACCGACGTCACCGACACCCTGGCCGCCGGCGCCTCCCGCAAGGCCCTCATAAGCGATGCGGAGAAGGCCAACCCCAACTGCCAGGTGCGCATAGTCAGCTTCTACAACGAGAACGTGCAGTACCTCATCGTGTCCAAGGTCTATCGCGACGTGCGTTTCGTGGGCGCCCCTCCTGCATCCTGCGGCAAGTTCGGCGGCGAGACCGACANNATGTGGCCCCGTCACACCTGCGACTTTTCTTGCTTCCGCGTGTATGCCGGCCCCGACAATGAGCCCGCCGACTATGCTCCGGCAAACGTCCCTATGGTCCCGCGTCAGTTCCTCGGAGTGTCGCTCAAGGGCGTGCAGGAAGGCGATTTCGCTATGATTATGGGCTACCCCGGCAGCACCCAGCGTTTCCAGACTGCCGCCCAGCTGGAGGATATGCTGGAGACCAACAACATCCGTATCGCCGCCCGTGGCGTACGTCAGGAGGTTCTCTGGAAGGCTATGCGGGCTGATGAGAAAGTGGGCCTGCAGTACGCCAGCAAGTATGCCGGATCCGCCAACGGCTGGAAGAAATGGATCGGTATGAGGGAGGCGTTCGAAGCCCTCGGCATCATCCCCCGCCAGAAGCAGAAGGAACAGGAACTCGAAGCCTGGATCGCCGGGGACGAAGCCCGCACCAAAGCCTACGGCGGTGCCATCGACAGCATTGCCGAATCTGTAAGCGCCACCGCCGAGCCGATGAAGGCCATAACCCTCCTGAGCGAGAGCGTGGGACGCATCGAACTGCTCGGATTCGCCGTGACGCTGCAGCGCAGTATGCAGAGGGACGGTGCCGATATGAACGAACTGCTTGATATGCTGGGCAATGCCTACAAGGACTACGACGCCGACGTCGATAAGGATGCCGCCATCGCAATGATCGATTTCTACAAGGCAAACGTGAAACCGGAAGACGCCATAAAGGTGAACGGCAAGAGCCTGCTGGACGTGGATACCCGCAAGTTCGTGGACAATATGTTCAAGAAGAGCATCTTCGTGTCTGAAGAGAAACTGCGCTCCAAGCCCATTACTGAGAAGATGCTGGCCGCCGATCCTGCCGTGCAGCTGGGCCAGGCGATTTCTGCCGCATCCGGCCCGATGCGCGAGGTGGTTATGAAGGGCCGCCAGGGTATGGCCCCTGCTGCCAAGGCATATGCTGCCGCCCTTATGGAGTGGAAGAAGGGCGAGCCGTCCTACCCCGACGCCAATATGACTTGTCGCTTAACCTACGGTACCGTAAAGAGTTACGAGCCCAAGGACGGCGTGCTGTACAAGTACTACACCACCCTGAAGGGCGTGATGGAGAAGGAAGACCCGGGCAACTATGAGTTCCGTGTGCCCGCCCGCCTGAAGGAAATATACGAGACGGCCGACTACGGCCAGTATGCCAACGCCAACGGCGAACTGGTAACCTGCTTCCTCACCAACCTCGACATCACCGGCGGCAACTCCGGCAGCCCCGTTATGGACGCCGACGGCAACCTCATCGGCCTGGCGTTCGACGGCAACTGGGAGGCGATGAGCAGCGACGTGATGTTTGAGCCGCAGCTCCAACGCTGCATCTGCGTCGATATCCGCTACGTGCTGCTGATGATGGATAAATTCGGCGGCGCCGGCTACCTGCTGGACGAAATGAACATTGTGCGATAATGACTGAAAAAGAGATACTTGCTCTCCTGCGCGACGTGCGTCATCCCGGCCGTGGCGACAAGGATATCGTGGAACTCGGGATGGTGCATTCTGTTGACGGATCCACCGTTACTCTGGCTTTTCCCAAGCGGCGCGACCCTCTGGCGGAATACCTGATAGGTGCCACGCGCGCGGCACTCATCCGCGGCGGCATCAAGGACCCGGAGGTGCGCACGGTGGTGCTCGAGGAGGCCGCTCCCAAGAAGAAGGCCGCGGAATTCGACACCGAGTGCCTGCGGAACGTGCGTCACATCGTTGGTGTGGCGTCCGGCAAGGGTGGCGTGGGTAAATCCACCGTGGCCGTCAACCTCGCCTGCGCCCTTGCGCGCCTTGGCTATAAGGTTGGTTTGGCCGACGCCGACGTCTATGGCCCTTCCGTGCCTCTGATGACCGGCACGGAAGGCGCCCAGCCGATGGCGGAGGAGATTGACGGCCGCGAACTCATCGTGCCGCTGGAGAAATACGGCGTCAAGTGGATGAGTATCGGATACTTCGCCGAACGCGGCCAGGCTCTCATCTGGCGCGGGCCGATGGCGAGCAACGCCCTCAAACAGATGATACTGCAGGTCAAGTGGGGCCCGCTGGATTTCCTGCTGGTCGATATGCCTCCGGGAACCGGCGACATCCACATCAGCCTGCTTCAGGAGATCCCTCTCGAGGGGGCGGTGCTCGTTACCACTCCGCAGGAGGTGGCCCTGGCCGACGTTGAGAAGGGCGCGGCGATGTTCCGCAACAAGAATATCGAGCGGCCAATCTTCGGGCTGATTGAGAATATGGCGTGGTTTACGCCGGCCGAGCATCCCGATGAGAAGTATTACATCTTCGGCCGCGACGGTGGTGCTCGAATGGCGGAAGAACTTGGCATAGAGCTGCTTGGCCGCATCCCGCTGGTGCAGGGAATCCGCGAGTCCGGCGACGTCGGCGAACCCGCCGCCCTCGGCACCCGCCCCGATGCCGCCGCCTTCCTCGACCTCGCCACACGCCTGGCCGCCAAACTCGGATAATCCGGGCACAAAAAGGCCTGTTTTGTGTCCAAAATGAACAAGAATGGAAGTTAGAGCCAAAAAAGCCCTCGGCCAGCATTTCCTGACCGACCAGTCCATCGCCCAGCGAATCGTCGCTTCTTTATCTGCCTCCCCGTTGCCGACGGACACTACGGCTGGTAGTATTTCGCAAAACTTCGCTTCGCTCATCCCTCCCACCGCAGATGCGGCGGGCCCCTCCCGTTCAAGTGGCCACGGGCGGCCACTGTTTTGCGAAACACCACCAGCCTCCGATGCCGCCGGCAACTCAAAAGAAGGTGTAAGGAGCGAAGCGACACGGGGGGGATCGGGGGGTACTCCACCCGTGCCCCTGGGGGCAGCTGCGGAGCAGCGGGGGATGGTAGTCCAGAATGGACCAGTTTCCAGAACGTCAGTTTTGGAAATTGGGCCTGGAATGGGTGTACTTACGAAGTATTTGCTTCAGCGTGAAGATATCGATTTGAAGGCGGTGGAGGTAGATGGGGAGAGTGTGGACTACTTGCTGACTCACTTTGCGGGGATGCAGGGGAGGTTGCTGTTGGCGGACTATCTGCGTCTCGATATGCGGAAGGTGTTTCCCGGGCCGTACAGGGTGATAGGGAACTTCCCGTACAACATCTCGTCCCAGATATTCTTCAAGATACTCGACGACAAGGACCGCGTGCCGGAGGTCGTGTGTATGATTCAGAAAGAGGTCGCGGAAAGGATAGCAGAGAAGCCCGGCAGCAAGACATACGGAATACTGAGCGTGCTGCTTCAGGCGTGGTACGACATCGAATACCTGTTCACGGTGGGCCCCGGGGCCTTCGCTCCGCCGCCAAAGGTCCATTCTGCCGTTATCCGTCTGACCCGCAACTCCCGCACCGACCTGGGCTGCGACGAGAAACTGTTCAAGACCGTCGTGAAGACGGCCTTTAACCAGCGGCGTAAGACTTTGCGCAACGCCCTTAAACCGCTGCTGCCCTCGGAAATCAACCGGGACAGCATTGCCAAGATGCTCGAACTAAGGGCAGAGCGGCTGAGCGTGGAAGTTTTTGTCGAGCTGACCCGCTTTATCGGCGAAAAGGCGGACTGACCCGTGCAAGATTTCCGCGCTGCCGGGATTTAATAGGCAGAATGAAGGCAAAACTCAATATTATAATAATGCTCGCGGCGGTTGCCGTGGCACTGTCTGCGTGCAGTATGGCCAGGGATGATATTTATGCTCCCGAGGCGGATTGGCAGGGGCCCAATAATTACAGTTTCAGCCAGCCTACGAATTTCTCAGGCCTGGTTACGGTAAAGGCCGACGACGCCGGCCGCTGCTTCCTCCAGTTCAATCACTGGAAGCTGCTTCCCCGTAATAATCAGGAGTTTACCATTGGCAAGAGGGCTCTGGCCGACTTTACCATCTATCCGGAGATTGTCGATGAGTATTACGTGTGCACCGTGGGCTGGCTCGAACCGCTGGACGAAGGGGTATTCGTACCGCTCGCCGAGGCCAAAGGCGTTCCGGCTGTGGGAGACGGATTGGACATAGACCTCACCTCCGAATACACCACCCTTCAGGACGGATTCCTCAGCCTGATGTACTCGACGTGGTGGGGGGAGCAACCAGTCCATCACGATTTCTACCTGCTTTCCGGCGTTGATCCGGAAGATCCGTTCACCCTTGAACTCCGCCAGGACAGCCACTCAGACAAGCAGGAAGTCTGCTCCGAGGGTCTCGTTTGCTTCGATATAAACAGCCTTTCCGATACCGCCGGAACGGCTGCAACCATAACGCTTAAATGGACTAAACTCGACGGCACTGAAGGGATAGCACACTTTGGATTCAAAGCCCGCGAATAGCCTGAGCGAGAAGGAGTTGGTCAGGCTGGTAGGCGACGGTGATCCCCGTGGCCAGAGGGAGCTGTACGTCCGCTATGCCGGAATGATGACTGCGGTGGCCTCGCGCTATCTCTCCGACTCCGATACCGTGAAGGACGTGCTCCAGGATGCGTTCATCCGCATATTCGAGAAGTTTGACAGCTTCCGCTACAGGGGAGAGGGCTCGCTACGGGCCTGGATGTCGAGGGTGGTAGCGAATGGTGCCCTGCAGGTTCTGCGCAAGCAGGGAAGGCTGCAGGCGGTCGATGAGCTGCCGGAGGTGCCGCCGGATGAAGAGCCTGACGTTGATAATGTGCCGATGGAGGTGCTGCACGATATGATCAGCCACCTCCCGGACGGATACCGTACGGTGTTCAACTTGTTTGTGTTCGAGCAACTGAAGCATAAGGAGATTGCGAAGCTGCTCGGGATTAAGGAAAACTCCTCCGCATCGCAGTTTCTGCGGGCCAGGGCCATACTGGCAAAGGAGATAAAAGAATACAGGAAAAATGGCTGATAGTAAATGGAATGAGAAACTCCGTCGGAAGATGGAGGGATTTGAGCAGACGCCTCCGGAAGGACTTTGGGAGGCTGTCGAGGCCGGACTCCCTCGCCGCCGGGCCGCAGCGTTCCCCTGGTGGTGGGCGCTGGCCGGTGCGGCTGCGGCGTTGCTGACCGTCGTGTTGATATGGAATCCTGCCCCCCGCGTGCAGGCCGATGCCGTGGCGGTTGTCGATATAGTCGATCAGCCGTCCGAAGTGCCCGGGCAGCTCGTGCTTTCCGAGACCGTCCCTGTTGATAATGCCGAAGATGCTGCCCCCCAGCCTTCCGGGAAAGAACCGGTATCTCATTATGTATCTGCACCTAAAGTTGCTGTTGTTCCCTCAGTTTCTGATAATGCTGATGATTCCTCTAATGTCATTAATGCCGAAGCAGTCGGCTCCGAATCCGATGCTGCAGACACCCAACCCGACGAATCAGCCGTCGCTGACGAATCGGCCGCAGGGGAGACTCAGCCGGACAAATCCGACAGTGCAAATAATCAACAAGGTAAGCAGGAGACTACGCCCAAAGAGGATATCACAACTCCTCAGCCTTTCGACAATATCGTCCCTCAGCCGACCGTGCGCCGCAGCAAGCCGTCGATGAGCGCGAAGCTCATTGCGGGCGGTCTCCCCGGTTCGGCCTCTCACTCTTTCAACGGTTATGGAGTCACCGCCGCCAGTACCGGCAAGGCCGTTATGGCCAATCAATCAGCATCTTTGGCCCCTGCGGCAATACTCAGCCGGAACAAACCCAGTTCCACTGATGTCAGCCATTCGGTGGCGTTGCGTGTGGGTGCTTTGTTCAACTATTCGTTCAGCGAGCACTGGGGCGTAGAAACAGGTCTTCAGCTCACAAACCTCCAGACCCGCACCAAGACCACAACGGGATCCGTTACTTCAGCCACGGACAAGACTATTTCTTATATAGGATTGCCGCTGATGGTGGTTTATACTCCCCTGCGTTTCGAGCGGCTCAGCATCTATACCTCGGCCGGCCCGATGTTCGAGTACGGCTTCCGGAGCTTCGGCAAGCAGGAGAATTATCTCGGCAGCGAGAAGGTAGAGGAGACCAAATTCACAGGCAAGGAGAGCGACGCAGTGTTCTCCTTAGGGCTGAACTTAGGTGCACAGTGGATGGTTACTGATTTCGGAGGACTGTTCCTGCAGCCCGGACTGTCTTGGCATCTTGTCGGAGACGGCAACACGGAGACCTTCTACACCGAGCATCCGCTTTCCTTCAGTGTCTCTGCAGGTTTCCGCTTCCTGTTCTAGAAAATCGTCGGGGTAACAGGACTCGAACCTG
>DBYB01000052.1:0-24302 GCA_002309995.1 Bacteroidales bacterium UBA1197 | reverse complement strand
AGCCAACTGCGCCACACCCCGAAACGAGATATGGCGCAAAGTTAACAACGCTTTAGCTAAAAAGCAAAACCTAGAAGTTGAACCTCAGACCTGCGTTGAAGTTGAACATAAAAGGTTTGTCGGTGCGGATGGATTTGGGTTGCTCGCCGTGGAAATAGTAACGCACGGACGGGTCGGCATAAAGCCCGAGAACCTCGCTAAGCCTGAACTCCATACCGAGGCCTGCGGCGGCTGAGTACTGGAATCCGCCGGCTTTGTCGGTCACTGCGGTAAACGCGGAGTTCATCAGCCTGTAGCTGTTGGAAAGGCACCATTCGGCCTCTCCGCCGCCCCAGACATAGATATTGATGAGGTCGTCGCGGGTGCGGAACAAATCGTAATAAATGTTCACGGGTACTCCCAGATAACTCACGGAGTGGGAAATCTGGCCTTCGTATGCCGATGCGGCGCTTCCGGTGTAGCTGCCCTGGAAAGTGCGGGTGAGGAGGGAATAATCCAGACCGGTGCCGACCGAAAGCTTGCTGCCAAGGCCGAGGCGAACACCAAGGCCGACGGTGAACGGAACGCCGTAAGTTGATTGGCCGGCCTCGCTGATGCCTGCATCCACCGAGCCTGCGCCCGGAGCCAGGCGGCTGATGCCGTTGCCTCCGTATGATAAGTTGGAGTCGTTACCTCCCACGCTGCCCTGCGCGTACATATTGCGGAGCCTGACGCCCTCGCGCCTGTGGCTCTGCTCTTCCTGCTCGATCCGGGCCCATACCGCCGCGTTGTCTGATGCCTCCACGGACTCAGTTGCCTTCTTGCCTTCTGCCGTTGCAGCGCCATTGTCTGCCGGAGCGGCTTCTGCCTCATTAGAAGAGGGCCTATTTGCCGCAGGCCTATTTGCCGCAGGCGCAATAGCCTCACCCTCCTCTGCGGGAGCGGTCTCCGGCGCAGCCCCTTCAGAGCCGGTTCTCACAGGCCTGACGGAAGCACGCCGCGCACTCACGGGCGCAATCTGCTCAGGCGCAGGCTCATCCAGGAGCGCAACTGCTTCTGACACAGAGATTTCTCCCGAAGGCAGCGGGTCTGTGGCTACAGCAAGTATGTCGACGTCGCCGGCGCCGGAGGTGCGGGAGCCAAACGTTCCGGTGAGGAACAGGCCCGCCACCACGGCGGCTGCGACAAGGGCAGGCACGGCCCACCTCCACCAGAGGGCGGCGGCCGCTGCCGAATCGAGACGCGCAGACACGGCACGCCACACGCGCCTGGGAGCTTTCTCCCCGGCGTACTGCAGCACCGACTTCATCTGTCGGTCGAATTCCTGCCAATTGTCTTGCATCTGTATATAACTTTAAACTATTCCTCTCTCTGCCTGATCTTCGCCTGCAGCATTGCCCGGGCCCTGTTGAGTTGGGAACGGGAAGTGCCTTCGCTTATGCCGAGGGCGTCTGCGATATCCTGATGCGACCAGCCTTCAACCACATACATATTGAAAACGGTGCGGAAACCTGCCGGCAGTTCGGCAACCATACGGCTCAGTTCCTTATAGCCGATATCCTGTATGGCGGTGGGTGCCTCGCTTGTGACGGCTATAGCGTTGTCCACGTCTTCGCTCTCCTTCAGCACGTCGTTCTTGCGCAGGTTCATCAAGGCGGTGTTTACAAAGATCTTTCTGGCCCAGCCTTCGAAGGAGCCCTCACCGGTAAAGGTGTCGAGCTTGGCAAACAGCGTCACGAATCCGTCCTGAAGCACGTCCTCGGCCGTTTCGCGGTCGCCCATATAGCGTATGCACAGGGCGAACATCTTGTCGGCCAGGGCGTCGTAGACGGCTCGTTGCGCACGCCTTTCGCCTTGCTTTGCCTTCTCAAGCGTCTGTGTATTAAGATGCGAGTTGTCTTTAAAAAGTTGCATCGGGTCCAAAAAAATCTCAAAACCACAAACGATGTTGCGAAAATAGACAAAAATTCAATACTTTTGTACTGATATGAAGAAAGTCCTGCTATGCTTAGCCCTGCTCACCACGTGCTTTTTCCTCTCCGCACAGGAAGAGAAACGGGACAGCATAGCCGTGGAGAACGCCATTCTCGACGTCGTAAATTGCATTGAGGCAGGGGATTTGGAGACCGCCACGGCCTCCCTCGACTCGCTCCTTGCCATCTACCCGAAGAACGACGCCCTGCGCTACTATAAAGGTCTCTGCAGTTTCGCTTCCGGCGACCTCAAGGGCGCGGCCGACGGCTTCCGTGAGGCCACCGTCCTCGATCCGTCCAACAGCTGGTACAAGGAAACTCTGGCCAACCTGTGCTTGAACACCGGCTCGGTCAAGCAGGCCGAAGTGCTCCTGCGCGGCCTGCAGCAGGAGAATCCCGTCAAATTCCCCGAAATCTCCATCTCCACAATGCTCGCCGGCGCCTACCGGATGAAGCGTGACTACCCATCTTATTTCGCGTGCCTGCACTCGCTCGTGCGCGATACGGTGGCCGACGACGATATGAAGTACGAGGCCCTGATGAGCGTCTTCGGCGGATTCGACAGCCGCACCTTCAATACCCTCCTGCCTCAGATCGACTCCCTGATGGGAGCGTACGTTGAGGCAGAACCCCGCAGTATGCACGCCCACAGTCTCCGAATGGAAACGTCGGCGGCTCTGGGTAATGATGAACGTGTGCTCGAGGAGTGCCAGGCGATGATGGACCTCCGGCCCGATGATATTTCGAACGTGGTCTCCTGCCTGTCGATAAGCGGCGACACCCTTCACAAGCAGGGCCGTAAGCGTCAGGCATACCGCACCTACGATAAGGCGCTCAAACTGGATCCTCAGTATTGCCCTGTACTGAACAATTACGCCTGGTACCTCTGTCTGGACAAGAGCCGGATGGCCAAGGCGGAGAAGATGGCCAAGGAATGCGTGACGCTCGAGCCGGATAACCCCACCTACCTGGATACTTACGGCTGGATACTCTACCTGCGCGGCCGTGCGAAGGAGGCCCAGCCCTATTTCAAGCATGCTATGCTCTACGGCGGCAAAGACAGCGCCGTGGTGCTGATGCACTATTCCCTCGTGCTGGAGAAACTCGGCGAGAAGGAACTGGCCGCCTATTACCGTAACCTTTCGGAGAACAAGAGCAAATGAGAATCATCCCCCGCATACTTCTAGCCGTCGTACTTACGGCCTGCTGCCTGCCGCTGGGCGCCCAGAGCCTGTCGGCCTCCAAGGACAAGAAGGCCCGGCTGGAGCGGGACATCCGTATGCTGGAGGGGCAGCTCAAGACGGCCACTGCCAAGAGCAACAGCGCCGCCACCCAGCTCAACCTCCTCACGGCCCAGACCGCTGCGCGCAAGGAGCTGCTGCAGGACAGCGAGAAGGAACTCCGCATACTCACCGACAGCGCCCGCCGCTGCCAGAAAGAAGTGGACAAGGTGCAGGCCCGCCTGGATACGATGACCTATTATTACGGCCGTCTGGTCCACAATGCCTACAAGAACCGTGACTCCCGTATGTGGTATATGTATATCCTTGCCAGTCAGAACATTGGCCAGGGGTTGAGGCGCTACGGCTATCTGCGTCAGCTGTCAACTTCGATGAACGAGCAGGGCCGCCGCATTGGCGAGGAGCGCGCCAGGCTGGAGCTGGAGAAGCAAAGGCTGGACAGCCTGCGCACCCAGGCCCGCCGCCTGCGCGACGAGAGGGCCTCGGAGCTCGCAAAGCTCAAGCGGCAGGAGGAGCGCTCGCGCCAGCTGGTAGCCCAGCTGCAGAAAGACCGCCGTCAGTACCAGAACCAGCTGAACGCCAAGCGCAAGCAGGTGGAGGCCCTGAACCGCGAGATAGAGCGCCTCATCCAGGCAGAAATGGACGGCACTGCCGGCAAGGGTAAGGGGAAATCTGGCGGGAAGAAGACCAAGACTACCATCGATCAAGCCCTTTCCGACCAGTTCGCCTCCAACAAGGGCAAACTGCCCTGGCCGGCCGAGGGGCGCGTAGTGAGCCACTTCGGACGCAATCCGCACCCGGTCTATACTAAGCTTGAAATGCCTTTCAACAACGGCGTGGGTATAGCGGTTGAGCAGGATGCCCCGGTGATGGCCGTCTTCAACGGCGTAGTAAAGCAGATAGTCGTTGTTCCCGGCTACAACCAGTGCGTGCTGGTGCAGCACGGCGAGTACTTCACTTTCTACTGCAAGCTCGGCTCCGTGGCCGTAAAAGCCGGCGACAAAGTCAAGACCGGCCAGGTCCTCGGCCACGTCGTCACCGGCCTCGACGACACCCAGGTCCACTTCCAACTATGGAAAGGCCGCGACCCCCAGGACCCCGAATCCTGGCTCCGCAAATAAAGCTATCGCATAAGTAAAACCGACTGTGTCAAACGGCACAGTCGGTTTTGTGTTATCTGGCTTGTTGTCAGGCCTACAGGTTGGGATTTTCCTTCTTCCAGTCGGCGACGGGAGGGACGATGCCGAGGGAGACGATTTCGTCGCGCATCTTGCAGAGGTGCTCGTAGGAGGCCTTGAGGTCGGCCATCTCGGTGGGAGTACCGTTGGGAGCGGTGTAGTGTACGCCGTCTGCGTCGATTACGGTAGGCATTGCCATCATCACGTTGCAGTAGCCGAGCTCGGGAGCGTTGACGTAGCAGCCGGCAGGCCAGGTGAACTTGGCGCCGCCCATTGCGGCCTCAATCATCTTGACGGCCTGGTATGCGGGGCTCTGGAAGGAGCTGCGGCCGCGCAGTTTGATGATGTTGGAGCCGCCCTGCACGGTTGCGTGCTTGATTTCCGCCCACTTCTCAGGGTCGATGGCGGGGATGGGCTTGCCGTCGATGAGGGCCTCGCTGGCGAAGACTGCCATAGCCTCACCGTGTCCTCCGTAGGTGTGTGCGCCGGTCACCTTGCACTGCTGCACGCCGAAGTGTGCGGCGAGGGCCTCCTGCAGACGGGTGCTGTCGAGGGCGGCGAGGGAGGTGAGCTGGTTGGGCTTGAGGCCGGAGTGGATGAGGGCGGTGAGAGCCGTAACGTCGGCAGGGTTGAAGATAACGACAACGTGCTTGACGTCGGGGCAATACTTCTTGATGAGGTCGCCGAACTCAGCAGCGATCTGGCAGTTGCCCTTGAGGAGGTCTTCGCGGGTCATACCTTCCTTGCGGGGAGCACCGCCGGAGGAGATAATGTACTTGGCATCCTTGAAGGCCACCTCGGGATCTACGGTCCAGGTGACGTTGGCGCCTTCGAAAGCACAATGGTAAATCTCTTCTGCAACTCCGTGCACACCGGGCTCATAGATATCATAGAGGCAGATGTTGGGAGTAAGGCCGAGCATGAGCGCGGTCTGGGCCATGTTGGAACCGATCATTCCGCCGGCGCCGACAATGGTCAATTTTTCGTTAGTCAAATATTTCATATCCTTAGATAAATATGGTTCGCCAATAGGTCTCGCAAAAATACAAATTTTTTGCGTAATAAAAATAATCACTATCTTTGCCCTGTTATAATACTTTATGGCACTATACCTGAAATTAGATCTTGACGACGACTATCACTCGCGATTAGGCGTCTGGCAAATTACGGAGTCCGAAGCCGAGCTTCGCGCACTCACCTCCATCCCCTCCGACGAACTTGAGGAAATCTCATACATCAAGAGCGAATCGCTGCGTAAGCAGAAGCTTGCCGTGCGCGCCCTTCTGGACGTTATGTTCGAAGAAAAGGTTTACCTGAGCCACCACGACAACGGCAAGCCTTACATCGAGAACAACGCCATCAATATCAGCATCACCCATACCGACAAATACGTCGCCGTTATTCTCAACGACGTGGAAGAAGTAGGCATCGACTGCGAGTCCCTCGACCGCGACTTCAGCGCCGTTGAAAAGAAGGCCCTTTCGGAAGAAGAAATCGAGGAACTCGACGACGACGCCGACGACCGCCGCACACAACTGGCCATCTACTGGTGCGCCAAGGAGGCCGTTTACAAGAAGATGAGCCAGTACCACGTGGACTTTGCCGAGCAGATCGAGATAGAGGCGGTACGTCCCCGCAAGGAGGGCGAACTGGACGCTACCTTCATCAACAAAGACGGCTACGAAGAGGAGCTCAGGCTCGAATACAGGATATTCGACCGCCACGTTCTCGTATGGGTCAACGGGGAAGAGTAATCCTTTGATAATCACCGCTCATAACATTCATAAGAGCTTCGGAACCCTGGAGGTGCTGAAGGGGATAGACCTTGAGGTGCCGAAAGGGGAAATCCTTTCTGTAACCGGTGCGTCCGGGGCAGGCAAAACGACCCTGCTCCAGATACTCGGCACCCTTTCCACTCCTGACAGCGGCACACTGGAAATCGACGGCACCAGGGTGTTCCAGGAAGGCGGCCGTTCCCTCAAGGGAGATGCCCTCGCGGCCTTCCGCGGCAAGCGCATAGGCTTCGTGTTCCAGGCTCATCACCTTCTGCCGGAATTCACTGCTGCAGAGAATGTTATGATTCCCGCGCTGATAGCCGGCCGCACCACCAGGCAGGCCAGGGAAGACGCCTTGAGGCTCCTTGGCCTGGTAGGTCTGGAGCACCGCGCTTCGCACAAGCCGGCCGAGATGTCCGGCGGCGAGCAGCAGCGCGTGGCCATCGCCAGGGCGCTGGTCAACAACCCCGCCGTACTCTTCGCCGACGAGCCTACCGGCAACCTGGATTCCGCCACCAAGCAGGAAATCCACAAACTCCTTTTCAGTCTGAGAGATACCCTCGGGCAGACCCTCGTAATCGTTACCCACGACCCGGAACTTGCTGCCATCTGCGACCGCAGCATAGCAATGAAAGACGGCCGTTTTATCTAAACCGCCGCGTTCCCCAACTTTAGATAAGGCTTGCTAATCCGCAAAAAGTTAGTAACTTTGCCCGGATGTCACGTAAGTATGCAAAACTTCACACCTGTCTCACGGCAGTCGGGGCGGCCGCCGTGGTCGCCGCTTTCTGCTGGTTGTGGTTCGTGCAGTTGGGCAACGATCTTCCCAAGACCGCACTGCTGAAGAAGCGCAACGACGCGTGGCAGGCCCGCATGGGCGTCGTGCGCCACAAACTCGACATCTACGAGGAATCTCTCTCCGGCATCGAGGCCCGCAACAATCAGGTTTACCGTTCCATCTTCGCCCTCGACCCTATCACATATGAGCCCTTTGCAGACAGCAGCGCCAACGATATGCTTGCGCTCGAAGCCCGTATCGACTGGGTGAAGGCCCGCCTGGACTCCCAGGTGACGGCTATGGGCGAGGTGGCCAAAGTGGCCAAGACGGCGGGCGATATGGTTTCCTGCATACCGGCCGTGCCGCCGCTGCTCCCCAAACGAGGCAACTATCACGTCTCCAGCCCGTTCGGCACGCGTATAGACCCGGTTTACGGCGTTACGGCAAGGCATACCGGGCAGGATTTCGCTGCCCAGAAAGGCACCCCCGTCTATGCCACCGGCGACGGAGTGGTTGAGAAGGTGGACTTCAAGTACAAGGGCTACGGCAACGAGGTCGTCATCGACCACGGATTCGGCTATCAGACCAGATACGCCCACCTGAGCACGATAGACGTCGGCGTGGGCCAGGAGGTCCACAGGGGCGACAAGATAGGCGAGGTGGGCCGTTCCGGCAAGGCTACCGGGCCTCATCTGCACTATGAGGTGATATACCGTAAGAGCCCCGTCAATCCTGTGAGTTATATGGACCTGAGTATGCCATACAAAGAGTATGAGGCTATGATAGACAAGCGGCGGGCAGAGAACAGCAAGGTCCGCCCTACCACCTCCACGATGGGCGAAAGGCAAAAGAAACAAGGTACAAATGGAAGGCAATAAGAAACGTCATATACTGCGCAGGTTCGTATGGAGGCCGCTGACCTTCATACTGTCCGTGCTGTCGCTGACCTTCGTTGGCTATGCGATAGTATGCCTTTTCTACAGTACCGAAGAGGAGAAGGCCATCAAGGCTCAGAACAAGTCGTACGAGGAATTGTATCCCCAGGTCCTGCATAAGCTGGCCGGCGTCAGTAATGAGCTTGCGAGCCTGTCTGCACAGGACGACGGGATTTACAAGGACATTTTCCACGCTGAACCTCCCGCAGACGACCCGATGTCGTCCCTGAGCATCTTTTTCGGGAGCGATTCCATTCCCGATTCCAAGTTGGTGTTCTACACCGCCCACAAGGCGGACCGCCTGCTTTCCGATGCCGGACAGGTGGACAGCCTCTTCAAGGTCATAGTCGAGAGCCTCAACCGCAAAGACTTCGTTATGCCTCCAATGCAGCTGCCGCTGGACAGCCTAAGCTACACCCAGACAGGCGCCGGCACGGGAGAGAAAATCAACCCGTTCTACACCACCAAGGCGCATCATAACGGCGTCGATTTCATAGTCGCGCAAGGCACGAGCGTGTATGCTCCCGCAGCCGGCATAGTCAGTCGCGTCAGCCGCTCCCGCAAGGGCGAGGGTAACACCGTAACAATCAAGCATCAAGGTGGTTACATCACTCGCTACGCCCATCTGGCCGACATCTTCGTGGGCCAGGGCCAGAGCGTCAGGAAGGGCGCCCGCATAGCAACGGCAGGTATGAGCGGCAATTCCTACGCCCCGCATCTTCATTACGAGGTGTGGCGCGACACCGTAATGCTCGACCCGCTCAATTATATCTTCGCCACCGTGACGCCTGAAGACTACACCAATATGGTCTATATGGCCCGCCATACCAAGCAAACAATGGATTAACGCAATATGGAAAAACTGTACTATTCTATCAGCGAGACCGCAGAAATCCTCGGAGAGTCCATCTCCCTGGTACGTTTCTGGTCCAACTCCTTCCCCAAGCTCATAAAGCCCCGCCGCACGGCCAAGGGCAACCGCCAGTACACGGAAGAAGACATCGAAATCCTGAAGCAGATTCACTATCTCGTGAAAGACAAGGGCCTTACCCTGGAAGGCGCCGAGAAGCAGCTGGTGGCAGGCAACGCCAAGGTCAGCAACTCAGTCAAGGCGCTCGAATCCCTGCGTGAAATCAGGGCCCAGCTGATGGAAATAAAAAATTCCTTATAACGAATATTTTTTTATATCTTTGCATCCCTTATAGAATTATCATATTTTATGGCCGCAACCAAGAAACCTGTCAAGAAGATCGGCACTCCGATCGACGAACGTGAGACTTTCGTATCCCTGCGCAAGACTTTCGCAGATTCCGAGTCCAATACCGAAGAGAAACTCAAGATACTTTACGACTTGCAGTGCGCAGACAACGAGATAGAGAAGCTCGTGCAGCTGCGCGGTGAGCTCCCGGCCGAGGTCGCCGCACTCGAGGCTGAGGTGGACGCCTGCAACGCCCGCATTGCCAGTGTCGAAGGGATAATCGCCCAGTACAACCAGAACATCCAGGCTATGAACGAAGACATCGTTAGCCTGGACGGCGAGATAGAGAAGTACCGCAGCCAGCTGGAGAAGATCTCCAACAGCCGCGAGTTCGACTCCATCAACAAGGAACTCGAGAACCTCGGTATCCTCCGCAAGATCGACGAGAAGAAGATCGGCGAGTCCCGCGACGCCATTGCCGAGAACAAGAACATCATCGAGAACGTCAACCAGAAGCTCGACGTCCTTGCAATAGACCTGGAGGCCAAGAAGGAAGAGCTCGCCGTGATAGTCGAATCCACCGCAAAGGAGGAGAAAGCCCTCACCAAGAAGCGCGACGACCTGGCCGCCCAGCTCGACGAGCGTACCCTCAGCGCCTACAACCGCATCCGCGCCAGCGTGCACAACCACCTTGCCGTGGTAACCGTGTTCAATGGTGACTCCTGCGGCGGCTGCTTCAATACCGTCACCCCTCAGCGTCTCATCGATATCGCCTCCGGCAAGCGTCTCGTGATTTGCGAGCACTGCGGGCGCATCATCGTTGCGACGCCCCAGAAACCTGAATAATGGCAGGAACGGGTTCCAAGACCACAAAGGGGAAGAGCCGCCCGGCGGCCGACCTCGACACGATAGGGCTTGAGATGGGTAATAAACCCCCTCAGGCTCTTGACGTTGAAGAGGCGGTCCTCGGCGCCATGCTCATCGAGCCCTCCTGCGTGGACCTGGCAATGGAGGAGCTCACCGCTTCGTGCTTCTACGACCAGAAGCACCGTATGATCTTCGAGGCTATGGGCGCCCTGGTGCTGGACCACACCTCCATCGACATCATCACCGTCAGCAACCAACTCAAGAGCAACGGCAACCTGGAGATTGTCGGAGGCCCTGTGGTGCTGGCCGGTCTGTCGGAGAAGGTGGGCAGCGCGGCGCATATGGAGTACTACGTCAAGATCCTCAAGCAGAAGACCATACAGCGCGACCTCATCACCGCCTCCTACGACATCCTGCGCGACGCCTACGACGAGTCCGTCCCCGTGGACGACCTGATTGACAAGGCCCAGACCAAGGTGTACGACGCCATCCAGAGCAACGTACGCAAGGAGGTGCAGGACATCGGCAGCATCATCAACATAGCGATGGGGGACCTGCAGGAGCAGCAGAATACCGAGGGCCTCAGCGGCGTGCCGTCTGGATTCGTGAGCATCGACCGCGTGACCAACGGCTGGCAGCGCTCAGACCTCATCATCCTGGCTGCCCGTCCGTCCGTAGGTAAGACCGCCTTCGCGCTCAATCTTGCGCGCAACGCTGCGGTGGATCATCATATGCCCGTGGCCGTCTTCTCCCTGGAAATGTCGGCCACCCAGCTCGTCAAGCGTCTGATGACCAGCGAGTCCGGCCTCAGTGCCGACAAGATCAAGGGCAGTATGAAACTGGAGCCGTACGAGTGGGAGCAGCTGGAGTTCAAGCTCCGCAATCTCTCCAAGGCCCCGTTCTACATCGACGATACGCCGGGTATGCAGATTATGGAGTTCCGCACCAAGGCCAAGAACCTCGTGAAGAACAAGGGAGTGCGCCTCATCGTGGTGGACTACCTGCAGTTGATGCAGGGCCCCGTGGAACTCAAGGGTATGCGTGAGCAGGAGGTCGCGGCCATCTCCCGTACGCTCAAGGCCACGGCCAAGGAACTCAATATCCCCATTATCGCCCTTTCGCAGCTGTCCCGCCAGGCCGTCACCCGTGCCGGCAGCAGCGGCAAGCCCCTCCTGAGCGACCTCCGCGAATCCGGCTCCATCGAGCAGGACGCCGATATGGTTATCTTCATCCACCGTCCTGACTACGTCGGCCTGAGCGACAACGTGGAAGACCGCGAGAAGACCCAGATCATCATTGCCAAGCACCGCAACGGCGAGACCAAGGATATCGACATGGTCTTCAAGAGCGAGCAGATCCGTTTCATGGAGATGGACGAAGTGCTTGACCGTATGGCCGATAACCGCAAGGAGTCTGCAATGAACAGCGACTCCGACTATATTCCCGACTACGGCGGATTCGCCCAGCCTGCTGAATTTTAAATGGAAGAGATAATAACCCACAAAGGCCGTATTGTGGCCATAGACCCCGAAATCACTACCGTCGAGATCGTTTCCGAGGCGGCGTGCGCTTCCTGCCACGCCAAGGGCCTCTGCGGTCTGGGCGAGCAGCAGGTGAAGGAGATACAGGTGCGCACCAGCGCCTGGAATCCCCGCCAGGTGGGCGACGAAGTGGAGGTGGTGCTGAAGAAGGCCATGGGTTACAAGGCCGTTTTCATCGCCTACGGCACGCCGCTTGTCGTGCTGTTCGTCACGCTGATGGCGCTCACTGCGCTGGGCGTCGGAGAGTTGTATGCCGGTCTGGGCGCGATAGGAGCCGTGCTGGTGTGCTACTTTGTCATCTTCCTGTTCCGCAAGAAACTCAGTAAAGATTACGCTTTTTATTTGAAATGACAGAAACAATCATCTGGACCGTATCTGTTCTCACGGCCCTCGGCCTGCTGCTCTCCCTGGTGCTCTTCTGGGTCGCCAGGAAGTTCCGCGTGGAGGAGGACCCGAGAATAGATGAGATCGAGAAGACTTTGCCCGGAGCCAACTGCGGCGGCTGCGGATTCGCAGGCTGCAGGGCTTTTGCAGACGCTGCCGTAAAGGCGGGCAACCTCGATGCCAACTTCTGCCCCGTAGGCGGCAGTGAAGTTATGAAGAAGGTGGCCGTCATCCTTGGCTGTGAGGTCAAGGAAGCCGCGCCCAGGGTGGCTGTGGTGCGCTGCAACGGCAGTTGCGCCAACCGTCCCCTCGTTAACACGTACGAAGGAACGCAGTCCTGCAAGGTAAAGGCCGCCCTCTACGGTGGCGATACCGGCTGCCTCTTCGGATGCCTCGGCTGCGGCGACTGCGTGGCGGCCTGCCAGTTCGGCGCCCTCTCCATGGATCCCGCCACCGGTCTTCCCGTGGTGGACGAGACCAAGTGCACCGCTTGCGGCGCCTGCGTGAAGGCCTGCCCGAAACGCATCATCGAACTGCGCCCGAAAGGACCGCGCGGCATGCGCGAGTTCGTTTCCTGCGCGAACAAGGACAAAGGCCCCGTCGCGAAGAAGGCTTGCGCCAACGCCTGCATCGGTTGCGGCATCTGCGCGAAGACCTGCACCCACGAGGCCATCACCGTGGAAGCGAACCTTGCCTGGATCGACCCGGACAAGTGCAAGCTCTGCCGCGAGTGCGAGGCCGTCTGCCCGACCGGCGCAATCCACGGGGTGAATTTCCCCAAGCCGCTGGACAAGGAGGCTGTGAAACAACGTATTGCCGAACGCAAGAAAAAGGAGGCGGAAAATGTCTAAGATCACTTTCTCCATCGGCGGAATCCATCCGCACGACAGCAAACTGGCGCGCGAGGCCCGCATCGAGGTGCTGCCCCTGCCGCCCAAGGTGTATGTGTCAATGTTCCAGCATCTTGGAGCCCAGGCCAAACCTATAGTGGCCGTGGGCGACAAGGTCAAGGCGGGCCAGATTATCGCCGAGCCGGGCGGATTCATCTCCGCTTATGTGCACTCCCCGGTGAGCGGCACCGTCAAGGCCATCGCTCCGCGCAAGGACCTGGCCGGCTTCAACGTGATGCATATCGAGATTGATGTTGAGGGCGACGAGTGGGCCGAGGGTATCGACCTGAGCCCGGAACTCGTGACCGCCATCCCCGAAGACCGCGACTTCATCCTCGACCGCGTCAAGATGAACGGCGTTGTGGGCCTCGGAGGCGCGACCTTCCCGACCCACGTGAAGCTCAACCCGCCGCCCGGCAAGACGGCTGAATGCCTCATTCTCAACGGCACCGAGTGCGAGCCTTACCTTACAAGCGACTTCCGCATCCTGCTTGAGCGCACTGACGAGATAGTCGTCGGCGCCGCCATTATGCAGAAGGTGCTGGGCGGATGCAAGTGCGTCATCGGCATAGAAGAGAACAAGCCCGAGGCGATTGCTGCGGCTCGCGAGTCCATCAAGAGACTCGGCTATCCGAACATCAGCGTGGCGGTGCTCAAGAAGCGCTACCCGCAGGGAGGCGAGAAGCAGCTCATCGACGCCGTGATGCGCCGTCAGGTCAAGTCCGGCGGCCTCCCGATCGACGTGGGCGCCGTGGTACAGAATGTTGGCACTTCGCTTGCCGTATATGAGGCCGTACAGAAGAACAAGCCTCTGGTAACCAATGTGATGACCTTCACCGGTTCTACCGTTCCGGCGGAGCGTCAGCACAACTACCTCTTCCGCATCGGTATGCCTTTGTCGTTCATCGCGGAGCAGGCCGGCGGCATCCCCGAGGGCACGGTGAAGCTGGTGAGCGGCGGCCCGATGATGGGCAAGGCTATCGCCAACCTCGATGCGGCCACCGTCAAGGGCACTTCGTGCATCCTCTGCCTCGGCGAGGAGACCCGCCGCCACAAGGAGACTCCGTGCATCAGCTGCGGCCGCTGCGCCGACGCCTGCCCTATGGGCCTGGAGCCGTTCCTCCTTAAGAAACTGTACGCCGTGGGCGATACCGACGCCTTGGAGCAGAACGCCGTTCAGGACTGCATCGAGTGCGGTTGCTGCCTGTACAGCTGCCCGGCTTACGTACCTCTGTTGGACACCATTCGCATGGCAAAGGCCCAGGTGATGGGCATTATCCGTGCCCGTAACGCTAAAAAATAACGAGCCTTATGGATAAACTCATAGTTTCCCCTTCGCCGCACCTGCATTCTCCTGCCTCAACGGACAGGATTATGCTCGACGTTATAATCGCCCTGGTGCCTGCGTTGCTTGTCTCCTTCCTGTTTTACGGATGGGCGCAGCTGATCGTGCTCGTGGTGAGTTGCGTCGGCTGTGTCGGTTGCGAGTGGCTGATTGTCCGCTACCTTATGAAGCGCCCGGCCGTATTCAGCTGCACTTCCGCTCTGGTTACCGGCATACTGCTCGCTATGAACCTGCCCGCCACCGCTCCTTGGTGGATGGTGCTCATAGGCGCGCTCGTGGCTATCGGAGTCGCCAAGATGTCCTTCGGCGGCCTCGGCCAGAACATTTTCAATCCGGCCATTACCGGCCGCGTGTTCCTGCTCGTGTCGTTCCCGGTGCAGATGACCAACTGGACTATGCCCGCCAGGTCGTTCATCGAGATGGACGCCATTACGGGAGCAACGCCCCTTTCCGTCATCAAAGAGGGTCTTAAATCGGGCCTCAGCATCGACGAGGTACTGGCTGCCAACGGTATGGATATGAGTATGTTGTTGCGCGACATCGGCGGTTCGTCCGGAGAGATTTCGGCGTTCGCGCTGGTGCTGGGCTTCTGCTACCTGCTCGTGCGCCGCGTCGTCAAGCCGTGGATACCTCTCAGTATCGTGCTGACGATTGCAGCGATTGCAGGGATTTTCCACGCGGTCGATCCCGCCCATTACACCGGCATCGCCTTCAACCTCCTCACCGGTGGCGTGATGCTCGGATCGCTCTTTATGGCGACCGACTACGTCACTTCTCCTTTCAGCAAGTGGGGAGGGGTTATCTACGGTATAGGTATCGGTTTGATAGTGATGATGATACGCTACTTCGGATCGTATCCCGAGGGTATGTCGTTCGCCATCCTCATCATGAACTGCTTCGTACCTCTCATCAACAGGGCCTTCCACCAGAAAAAGTTCGGACGTTAATATGGCAGCAAAATCCAATTTGAAGAATATGGCACTCAGCCTCACGCTGGTGTGCCTGGTGTGCTCCGCCCTTCTCGGGGTGGTTTACGCCATGACGGCCGAGCCCATCCGCAAGGCGGAAGAGGCCAAAGTGGCTGCGTCCATCGCCCGCGTGCTTCCCGATTTCGAGGGCCAGCCCTCGCTGGAGAGCGTGAATGTGGACGGCATCGATTTCAACTATTACAGGGCTCCGGGCGCCGGCTATGCGGTTATCAGCACCGTCGGTGGCTTCGGCGGACCTCTCTCGCTGATGGTTGGCATCTCCGAAGAGGGGATTATCGTGAACACCGTGGTGCTTGCGCACAGCGAGACTCCCGGACTCGGTGCCAAGTGTACTTCCGACGAGGCCTTCATTGACCAGTTCAAGGGCTGGGATCCTGCGGTCTCGCGTCTTGCCGTGGTAAAAGACGGAGGCAACGTGGATGCAATCACCGCTTCCACCATCACCTCGCGCGCCTATGCCAAGGCTATTGCAAATGCCGTTTCAGTTTATTCGAAATTAGCAGAAAATGAGTAAGTTCGGACTTGTTACCAAGGGGCTTCTCAAGGAGAATCCTACTTTTGTGCTGGTGCTGGGTATGTGCCCTACGCTGGCCACGACCACCTCGGCTTTGAATGGCCTGGAGATGGGCCTTGCAACTATGTTCGTGCTTATTCTCAGCAACATAGTTATTTCGCTGATTGCTCCGGTGGTGCCGGATAAGGTGCATATCCCCGTTTATATCGTGGTAATTGCAACCTTCGTCACCCTGCTGCAGTTGCTGATGCAGGCATATACGCCCGATGTCTACGAGACGCTCGGTCTGTTCATCCCGCTGATTGTGGTGAATTGCATCGTGCTTGGCCGCGCCGAGGCTTTTGCCAGCAAGAATTCCGTTGGGGATTCTGCGCTGGACGGCATAGGAATCGGCATTGGCTTCACTGTGACTCTTACCGTAATCGGTATCGTGCGAGAGATTCTCGGCAGCGGTTCGGTATTCGGCTGGAAGTTCATCGAGGGTGATGGTATGCTGGCCTTCGTGATGGCTCCCGGCGCATTCCTGGTGCTCGGGTATCTTATGGTTTTGTTTAACAAGTTGGCCAAGAGATAGTTATGGAAATCTTACTCATTATAGTTTCGGCGATTTTCGTCAACAACATCGTGCTGGCCCAGTTCCTGGGCGTGTGCCCTTTCATGGGGGTTTCCAACAAGCTCTCCACGGCGACCGGAATGTCGGGTGCGGTGTGCTTCGTGATTACTCTGGCCACCGTTGTTACTTACCTGATCAACAAGTACTTCCTGGTGCCTCTTGGGCTTACTTTCCTGCAGACCATTGCGTTCATCCTGGTCATCGCTGCACTTGTGCAGATGGTTGAGATCGTGCTCAAGAAGATCAGCCCTTCTCTCTATCAGGCCCTGGGTATATTCCTGCCGCTGATTACCACCAACTGCGCCGTGCTCGGTGTGGCTATCAATGTTGTTACCAAGGAGTTCACCTTTGGCAATGCGGCTCATATGCTGAACCTCGGCGAGGCTGCCGTGTACGCGCTGGCTACCTCTCTTGGCTACGGTCTTGCAATGATACTGTTCGCCGGTATGCGTGAACAGCTGTCGCGCAATAATGTCCCCGAGGCATTCAAGGGTCTTCCGATTGCCTTTATTACCGTTGGTATTATGGCTCTTGCATTCCTTGGCTTCTCAGGAATTGTGTAGGTTATGGCTTGCAGGATAGGTCAGGGTTACGATGTGCACCAGCTCCGTGAGGGGCTACCTATGTGGCTGTGCGGCCTGCAGATTACGTCGCCGATGGGCTTCGTAGCCCATTCCGACGGTGATGTGGCCATTCACGCCCTGTGCGATGCGCTCCTCGGCGCCCTGGCAATAGGGGATATAGGCCACCTTTTCCCCGACACTTCCGACGAGTTCGCCGGCATAGATAGCAAGATTTTGCTTGTTCGGGTGATGAAGCTCGTGCGCGAGCAGGGCTGGGACCTCGCCAATGCGGATATTACCATTGCCCTTCAGGCGCCCAAGATTGCGCCCTACATTGCTGCTATGCGCGAGTGCCTTGCTTCCGTAATGGAGGTGGATGCTTCGCGGGTTAGCGTGAAGGCCACAACGACCGAGCGCCTGGGCTTCGTAGGCCGCGGCGAGGGTTGTGAAGTCTGGGCTGTAGTGGTACTCGAAAAATAATTTTGCATTTTTGCAAAAGAGTTGTACCTTTGCAGTCCCAACATTGAGATATGGTGTAATGGTAGCACTACAGATTCTGGCTCTGTCAGTGAGGGTTCGAGTCCTTCTATCTCAACAATTTACATTGATAATCAAGTAGTTGTAAAATTACGCACAGTTTTTACGCACACTTCGCTATTGTTGATGTAATAAACTCAAATCCCCGGCGCAAGTTACTGCGACGGGTTTTTTGTCCCAGTTCATCAGCCCTTCAATGACGCAAAGCGAGATACGTATTATGAATCTGTCGGTCGATATCCAGTCGGCCCGGGACATGATGGCGATTGAGGCATCTCAAGGGAAACGCGCCATCTCCGTTGGGACTCTTCTAATGTATTGCTTGCCACGGATAGAACACCGCGCCGAAAAGCTGGAACTGATGCGGAAATGTGCCAGCCTGCGCGACATCTGGAACATATCTGAGTTATCAACGCAGCTAAAGGTTACGCGCCAGACTCTCTACAACTGGAAGCGGCATGGGCTTTTGATACTGAATAACGATGGTAAGGTTATTTTACCTCTCACGGTCAGTCTATGGGAAGATCTCAGTCGTGTAATCTCAATATAGCTGAGTGCCTTTGAGCCTGGTTTCTGTATCCAGTCAGGACATCCAACAATACGCAGCGAGAATGAATCTGGTACTCCGGTAAGTCGAGGTGCCAGATTTCTTTATAGTCTGGTATTGATATGACTATGTTGCCGGAACAATACTGATCTGCCACAAACCCCTTCATTCCACGGAAACTGTATCCTGTTCCTGGAGCCGACAACGACAGCCTGATATATAGTCGATACCTCGCCGGATTGTTGTACTCACTGACGGATGTATTTGCTATGATCTGCAAGACTCCATCTATATCAGAGGCAGATTGAAAACTCACGGCAAAGGGAGGAAACTTTACGAAAGGTTGCGGCTCAGGTATGTGCTCATTCCCCAACAATGCGAATCCGTGATATGCTGATACAAACAGGTTATTGCCTGATATATGAGCTTTGTTATCAAACGGAGGACGGTGAGGCTCTGCAGTAGTCTCATAAGTATTCCACGTCAACTGAGCGCTATGACTAAGCGATGCCCATGCCTGCAATGCTCTCCTATGCACAGCCAGATGATTCAACTGAGCTGCCGTGCCGGGATATGATGCTTTTGACCGTCTGCGAGTATAGCACTGACCATTCTTGTGATAGAATGTCAGATTACCCATTGAGCCATAGGCATCAGAAATCAGTATTGAAGGCAAGTATACAGGCATATATCCGTTTTGTACTTTTGGGTTGGGAGTTACCATATAGGCACCTTCCAAGGTATAACAAATATAATGAAAATCAAGGTTATATGCAAAGACAAAAGCGTGACCGGCGGCGTCAGCCGCTGCCCTGGTGGGATATATATAACCCGGATTTCGTTGCCTGAGCGGGGTAGCAGGTTTCGTTTGGCAGCGCCTGCAGAGCGGCGCCCGGGCGGAGAACGGGCAAGGGGTTGTTTGGTACTCCGAGGCGCTGGCGCCGAGGAGTGCCAAACCGGTAAGGCCATAGGCCGCGGCAGGCAGTGGGCGGCGGGACGTGGGAGCGAGGTAGGACGGAGACTCCACTGCGGGTAGTGCTGCTTGACCATAGGAATCACGTTGCGCCATAAGAACGGTGGCGCTGCCCTGCCCGGCGATAGCCGGAATAGCGGGGCTGCATATACACGAAGTACCGCGGAGCAAGGGCAGGCGGAGCGCTGCAGGAGCGTTAGCGTATGCAGGGCGGAGACAACTGCGCGACCCAGCACGAAGTGCGTAAGGCGGCAGTGGGACGTTGGATTACAGAGAACGTGGGAGCGAGAACGCACGTATCAATACTGATATCATAAGAACGGGAGGGGCCTTGCGGAGCGATAGGAGCTGGCGGAACTGAAGGATGCAGGGGGAGCAGCCGCCTGCAGACAGAAGTGAAGCGAGCGACCAGCGGAGTCAATGCCCTGGGCGCCTGGACGGGCCGGGGCCCGGGTGGTCCCTGACAGGCGCCCAACCTGCCGCCGCCTCGACAGGGCACGAAGTACCGACCGATAGGCACCCTCACTTAGCAACTTAACATAACTTACAAGGCTTTTTGTAACGCCGAGGGGCTTCCTGTTAGGAGCAATGGTAGCACGTACACCCCGAGGTGCTTACAAAAAAGTAGTTATGTTATGTTGCGGGGCATCGGGACGTCGTGCGACCAAAGGTCGGCCCTGGCGTTAACATCCCGGAGCAGGCCGGCGGACGTGAGTGGCAGGAGCCTGCGGAAGCCACTGACGAGAGCCGAGACTGCGGAGGGGCGGCTTTCCCAAAGCCGCTTGCTCATAGATTCCAGCGGCGCCTTGCACCGATGACCACTTTCTTATCGGTGGAGAAGCACTGCGGTATCAGCCCGAACGAGTGCCCGATAGTGAGGGCCTGCATCGGAACCTCGCAATCGCCGGCCCCTCGTTTATCCCAAAACATACACACCTTTTGAATCAGAAGCTCCTTCTGCCCAATGAGTCTCGGTCTCCCTATATAGAGTAAGAGAACACCCAATAGCAGTAGACAGTAGGATAGAGTATTGCGGGCACAAATGGGAAACACCTCAATAACACTGATAAGGAATAGCACTAACATCCCAAAGAGCACGATGAGCGGCGTCAGCCGCTCATGGGCATCCGGGTGGCGGATGGCGCGAANNCGGGCGCGCGGCGAAGCCGCTGCGCCAATGCGGACGAAGGCGATACGAGGAGGATGGACGGGCGGGTGGGGGACATCCCCTATGGACTCAGCACTGCGGCAGGAGTTCCTTGACGTCGGTGGAATGCGACCGGCGGAGCCGGNNGCGGAGCGCCCGAGAGTCTATGACCGAAGCGGCTAAGCCCGGAGGGAATAGTCTCTCAGCTGGGTTGGCAGAATGGAGGTATACAAAATCAAACAGCTCTAATGCTGCAACAGCCCGAATCAAGTTTATCGCTCCCTGCTTAATTATCGGGAAGTGAACTTGACTGCTATTATTAATATAGATTAATTCTTATTTGTGAACAGGCCTTATTGGTAGGCCATAAGAACGCGAATAGCATACATACCATTCTGGCGTGAAAGAGTCATTAAATGAAAGCTGCTGTCCATATTCGCTTGAAAATTGATTCCATGATTGGAGTGATGATGTCCATAACAATAAACTTTGTGGTGTATCGCTATGCCATGATGAATCGTTTGAAGCCATCCCAGCAGCAGGAATAAAAATAGAGTTGTTGGTATAGCCAGGTTTTTTACTTGTTACTTTTACTCCATATACACTATTATCTGTCGTAATCCATTGCCATGTACAATTATTGTATAATTCTCTCATCTCTTCAATAGTCGGCATTCGCCATTCAGGGCCCCAGTTAACATATGCAGCATCATCTTCCAACTCTAAAACTCTTAGATTATCGATCTCGCCATAATTACTAGTGTAATTATATTTGATAATAGAGTGATAAGATCCATACCACAATTCGTAATTATCATAATAAAAAGTCATTTTTGGTGATACTTCTCCCCAGGCGTAATAAAGGCCAAAGTCCTCTGGCGATTCTGCCCCTAAATTACAATTAGCCCATTTAACACTGAGCCCTAAATCAATTGCTTCTCCTATAGGTAATGACTTCGATGATGGATAATCAGAAATTGAAAAAATATAGTCCGAGTAAAAACTCCAATTTGTGCGTACTTTATACATCTCCACCATACTGGTTGGCACATATAGATGGGTAAAAGAGGGAGAAAAAGAACTGCTAGATATACTTACTGGTGTTGTTGATGGTATAGTTAAATGCTTGATTCCAATAAAAGCACTTTCCCCTATGCTTTCGATAGTAGAAGGAAGTACTAAAGAGCCATCGCATGAAGCAAATCTACAATTACAGAATGCGTATTTACTAATACTTTTTAGATTCTCAGGCCATTTAATTGTATTAATATTGCAGCAGAGCTGAAACATGCCATTGGGTATCGATGTCATATCAAGAGGCAACTCAATGCTCGATAAGGACCTACATCCATAGAACATAAAACTACCAGCGCTTACACCCTCTTCCATCTTAACTTGTCCAAGACATGTATTGTATGCAAAGCAGTAAGAGCCATATGATGAGTTGTTCCCTAAATATACAGATTCTATGCTAGAACAGAATTTAAAAGCGTGTCCTCCTACCTGAACGCCAGAATTAATAATCAATGATTTGAGTGAAGTACAAGATAAAAAAGAATAGTTACCAATTGACTTTAGTGTGCCAGGGAAATCAACAGAAGAAAGTGAGACACAATTCTGAAAAGCATATGAATAAATACTATTTAAGCCAGACGGTAAGTCAATTCGTATGAGAGTCGAACAATCCGAAAAAGCGTAATTGCCAATAGTTAAGATAGTATCCGGAAGCTTCATCTCTTTCAAACTAGCACATCCCATAAAGCACTTGTCTGGTATTGATGCAATTGCTGATGGCATAACCACATTTATAAGCATCTCGCACCCCTCGAAACAGCTCGGCGGAATAGAATTAAGCGTTAGAGGTAGAACGACGTCAGTAAGAGACGAGCAATCTTTGAACGTACCTAATGACTTAATATTATTGGGGATGACAATCTCTTTAAGATTCTTTAGTCCTGTAAAGACTCCTTCTGTTGAAGTAACAGAAGAGAAATACTTAAGTTCACTAAATAATGACACAGTATTCCAGTTAGAGAACAATCCTGTCAAATCAGTCACTTTAGCCGCTTCATCATAAGACACCTCTCCGTCACCGTTAGTGTCAAACTTTTCAACGCAAGCATACTTGGCGATAGGATCTTCAAACTGAATGAAGGAACTCGGGTCGGGTGTGTCTCCTCCGTCTGAGAATGCCAGGCCGGCATCGGCATTCTCCAGGCTACCGAAGACACCACGTCTGATAGTAACGCAGTTGCCCGATTTAACTGCGGTCTTATTGTCTTTAAAGAACGTAAGAGTATATCCATTCGACAGAGCCCCGGGTATGGCTTCGATATAGTACCATGTGCCAATCTCAAATGTGCTATACGGTGCCGTTAAAGTAATGGCAGTAGCACCGTCGGTGACAGATTTGACGACCGGAATCCCTCCTTCGAAAGCCAACTTAATTGTACCGGCCAGTTGTTCGTTGCTATTGCCTTCAAATACCACCTTACTGATGCCCTCTTGAGAGACCGAGAATCGCACTCCACCACACACTGAGTAAAAGCCCATAGACAGGCTGGTCGAACGGCCCATGGTAATATGGGTATTCTTTGCAAAAGACCCAGCACGCCCGACTTGTTCTGCGGGAAGAGTTGTAGTTACCGAAGACCCGTCAGAAGTTGCATCGGCCCGATATGGATACAGGCCCCACAGCGGATTATCATTTGAGAATCCCTCATTGAAGCCGATAACCGTGGATAGTGTGCCTGTAAACTTTGCGACGCCTACGAGATCAGTGTTATTGGAAACAAATCGGCTTCCCTCCCCATCGTAGAACACCTTAACTTCATCACTAGGCTCCCAGTAGACGGATGTTCCACCGTCCTGGACGGCGGTCTTGGTGAGAGCGCCGTTTCCTACCTGGATAGCCTCAATGGTAATTGTCTGACCAAGCTCTTCTATCGGTTCAGATTTTATGGCGCAGGCGCTCACAATAAGAGCGGCAGCTGCGATGAATATATAACGTGTTTCCATAATCTTGATTACCAGTTTTCGTATACGATGTCTTCGTTGCCTCCATTTTCTGGGCTAGTGCAAATCAATTGCTCCCATAACGCGTCTGAGAATTCGCATTGTGGCGCGAAGTAATGGAGAAGTGGTTTTCGAGGTAGCTTCATATATGATTTTACTTATTCCGTTTCGCGTTCGTTCGTCAAAAAAAAGGTGCAAGCGTCCTCTATCGAACTCGATCCTAAGGTATCGCCAAACACCCGTAACCTTTTTCTCAAGATTCTGCTCACACCTAAGGCGTGAGCATTCGCTTGATACTTGGCAGGTTACAATAAAAACTTGGCGATTTTTAGGATCTACCCGTACAAAGCAAACGCTTTATTTCTACGTCCATGCCATATGAACTACTCCGTATGGCAATGGCAAATATAACAAAAAAACACAATACCCAGACCACACAAGCGGATAAAGTTGGACACATACTAGCTGTGATCTCTTTCCATGATGAACTTCTTTATGGTCTCGACCAAAATAGTAATCTTTCTAATTGTGTCTTCGATTTCATGATTAGTAAAGGTCACATAGGTCCCATCCTTTTTCCGTCCTCCACGATGGGCAATTAAATGCCTTGTCATAAATAAGTTAATAATGCTTTGATTAACCTTTATGGCTTGTCCAAATAATTCTTTACAGGTTTCTATTATCTTATCGGCAGAGCAATAAGATTGTCTTAAGACATACTCTATAATCTTTTGTTCTGCAGCACCGTTACGTCCCGCCGCTAAATCTTTCTGTATTTTCTTTTGTTCTGACCTTTTGCTTGCAAAGTCATAAAACACATTTTCATCATTCGTGATTCTTGTTAAAATGATATCTGCCATGAAGTTTTCAAAAGCATTCATAACAGCGAGAAAAGAATCTCTTGAAAGAAGCCCCCTAGCTCTTTCATCACCATATTTTAAAGAGAGCTCCATCAGCATTCGAGCGTCTTGTATGCGAGCATTGTATTCTTCATAGTCATCTTTATATGACTTATGGAATAGTGGCGCCCAGCAATAACCAGTGGTAAAAAAGGAACTTGCATAATACTCTGCAAATATTGATTGGGGGTGCTTATCATCTATCAGAAGGTATTTCTCTCCTGACGGCAGCACTTTATTTGTAGGTATTATCTCTGCATCGGGCATTGAATCTCCCCCATATCCCGCACCAGCATTTTCGTATTTAAAGAATGGGGTATTAACTAAAATCCCTCCTTTTACATAATACTTTTTCATCCAACAAAAGGTTTTTTCCAATTAATCTGTACCGTTCCATTCTGAGTTTTGCAACCTTTTGTAC
>DBYB01000018.1:2240-37577 GCA_002309995.1 Bacteroidales bacterium UBA1197 | reverse complement strand
TTCGGCATCCGTAAGCGCCTGCTCGAGTATGATGACGTGATGAACTATCAGCGCGAGGCCATCTATTCTCGCCGCCGCAACGCCATTTCCGGCGACAAGGTGGAGATCGACCTCCAGAATATGATGGTGGATTCCGCCAGCCTGTTCGTGGATAAGGCCGAGGGTATGCAGTGCGAGGAATTCCGCGAGTCGCTTATGGCCCGTTATTCCATCGACCTGCAGATTGAGCCTCAAGAGTTTGACAAGACTAAGAAGCAGGATCTGGTGAGGCTGATTTGCGAGGAGATGCAGCAGACGTACAGGCGCCGTATGGACAGCCTCGACGAGAAGCTGTATCCTATCGTGAAAGAGGTCTATGAGAAGCAGGGCTCGATGTATCAGAACATCGCTATCCCGGTGAGCGACGGCCGCAAGGTCATCAACCTCTCCGTGAATCTTGAGAAGGCCTACCGGAACGAGGGCAAGGAGATATCCAAGACGCTTAGCAAGAATATCATACTCTACCAGATCGACGAGCACTGGAAGCAGCATCTCCGCGATATGGACGACCTCAAGCAGAGCGTGCAGAATGCAGCGTACGAGCAGAAAGACCCTATCGTGGTGTACAAGCTCGAGAGCTACAACCTCTTCTCCGAGATGCTGGAAGAACTCAACCAGGACGTGCTGTCCTTCCTCTTCCGCGCCTTCGTGCCTCTGAGCGACCGCAACCAGCCGCCGCAGAGGGCTATGCAGCGCAAGCCTGATATGTCGCAGATGCAGACTCAGCACAACGACCTGAGCACCAACGGCGAGCCCAAGTCAAATGCTCCCGTGAAGGTGGAAAAGAGGGTAGGCCGCAACGACCCTTGCCCTTGCGGCAGCGGCAAGAAGTACAAGAACTGCCACGGGCAGGGACTGGTATAGGCGGTTTACAGCCTGCGAAGGTTGAACAGTTTGCTGGCTGAAAGATTGTAAACGAAGTCGAAGCACCTGTACTCCAGGTGCTTTCCTTTTTTCTCCACCGTCTGAGTGACATACTCCGGCACGAATCCCATTGCGCGCAGTTCGGCCATAGTGCATCCGGTGCTGTCGAAGCGGTACAGTTGCTCCAGTATCGCGTAATTCCGGTTGAGGCCGTTCAAGGTGCTGGTATATAGCATATTGTGCCGCCTGCGTATGGTGCCGTGATACTTGCTGCGGCAGGATTTGTCGCAGAATTTCTTGTCGGGGCGGCCGTACAGGGGCTCGCCGCATTCCAGGCAGTGCCTGTCTTCCTCTTCGTTCAACAGTTTGTACATAGCCCCAAATATCGAAAACGATTCCGGCATCTCCAACAAACCGAAAGAATCGTCATGCAGGTTTTGCTGTTTCTTTTGAGAAGAAAAATTCTTTCGAAAAAAGAATCCGCAATACGATTTTTTTGGGGTCTCAAAAATCGAAAAAAACGTAAATATCTGCACTCAGGGGCCGATTTTCTGTTGTTTGTTTGCGGGACTTTGCTTTACTTTGCAACCGGGTCGAAGGCACACTCCGCCGGGTTGCCCGAATGTTAACTTAAATCATGAAAAACTAATGGAACAGATCAATCGGATCGAGCTACTAGGTATTGTCGGCAATGTCCGCCGGCAGTACATCAACGGAAAACAAATGGCCAAGTTCACTATGGTGACCAACCGCGCCTACAAGAACAAGGAGGGCGCGCCGGTCATCGAGACGCAGTGGCACAACGTGACCGCATTCGAAGGCAAGAACGTCCACGGACTGGACAACCTTGTGAAAGGATGCGCAGCGCACGTGTGGGGGCGGCTGCAGGTTCAGCGCGTCGCGTCGGAAGACGGCGACCGCACTTATGTGGACGTTATTTGCAGCAAACTGAACGTCATTACAGATGAATTTGAAATCCAGTATGAAATGTAAAACTTAAAAAACAGGAGAAAATAACTATGAAAAAGATTACAGTATTATTTGCGGCATTCGCCGTTTTCGCAGCCTGCTCTCGCGACGTAACCCCTGAGCCCGAGCTCGTAACCCTTCAGATGAATATTCTGCCCGGCTCTTCTACAAAGGCGGATGTTACAGGACACGACGACACTACCTTGGAAAAAGTGCAGGTGCTCGTTTTCGATAAGAACGGAAACCTTGAGACGGCTACCGATAACGTAGATTTCGGAACCAGCATCTCAATGAGCGTCGTCCCCGGAACCAAGACCATCTGGGCCGTTGGTAACGAGACTTACAAACTGTTCGTCAGCAACCTGAATGACCTTATGTATCACAGATATTGTCTGGAAGACGAGAACTTCAGCAAGTTCATAATGAGCGACAGCAAGGAAAACATTAGCGTAACCACTTCCGGACAGCTCAACTTCGGACTCAAGCGTCTGGCCTGCAAGATAGTCATCGACAAGATCGTGCGACAGTTCAACCAGGCTGCATACGGGGAAATTCCGTTGGTTATCAAGAAGATATATCTGAGTAACGTGTGCGACCGTGCCGACGTGGCCGCCCAGTCGATAATCGGAGACAGCTACAACGTGCAGATGGGTATCATAGGAAACCTGGACGCCAGCCTGAAGGCCAAGATTGTGGATGACGGACTCGACATCACTCTCTTTGACGGCGACGACCATACTGCCACGCATACCTTCTACGCCTATCCCAACGGTGCGACTGACGACGCTTTCGGCGGGGAAAACTTTAGCCCCAGACGCACCAGACTCGTCTTGGAGTGTCTTTACAACGGCGCTCTGTGCTACTATCCCATCACCCTTCCGGCAGAGTCGGGCAGCGGCAGGGGTACCCTTGACAGGAACACCGTTTATCATATCAGTTCCCTGATTCTCACCCGCCCGGGATCTCCCGATCCCGACGTACCTGCGGACGAGGTGTCTTCCATCCAGAACTGCACCTTCAACATTACCTGCTCGCCCTGGGATGGTAATGTCTCGTACACCGAAACCTTCAATTAGGATATTATGCGCCGTATTCTTTGCCTGCTCGTTCCTTTGCTCCTGTGTGCGTGCTCCGTGAAGGAGGACCGCTCGGCCTGCCCCTGCAGGCTGGTGGTCAGGCCTGCTGAAGGGCTGGGCACAGAAGGAAGCGTGGTGGTGAGTATGGTCCAGGACGGAATTGTGGTAGGGCAGGAACTGCTCGGCAGCGAAGATTTCATCGACGGATGCTGCGAGATAGTGGTAAGCCGCAGGCCCACGCAGGTGACCGTCTTCGCGGGAATCACTACTATGAGCCTTAAGCAGGGACGCATACTGGACATCCGTTCGGACAACCAGTGCGACGAATTGTTCAGCTGTAAAGGAACGGCGGAACTGAATGGAGACAGGGTCGAATACACCGTGAAACTGCATAAGAATTTTGCCCGCTTGAATCTCAAGGTCCTGAACCTCGCTGAGGGGACGGACCTGAGAGTCAGGGGCACAGTAAACGGCTATGACCTGTTGTACTGCGACCCCAGGGAGGGCTTGTTCGGCTGCTCCGCCCCCGGCGCCGGTCCGGAAGCAGAATATTGTATCCGTATCCCGAGGCAATTGGACTATGACCTTACTCTCGACGTGTTGCAGGATGGTGAGACGCTCCGGGAACTGCCTCTCGGCCTTATTATTAAGGAAAGCGGCTACAGTTTTGCGGATGAGGACCTGAAGGATATAGAAATCACGGTGGATATGAATAAATCCTATGCATTCATTAGTGTGGAAGGTTGGGAAGAAGATGCATTTCCCGTAAATTTCTAGTGTGTATGAAACAGTTTCTGTTAACAATACTGACTGCTCTGGTCTGCCTGTGCGCTTGCGATTCGTCCCTTCCCGGGGGCAGAGAGGAGAAGGAAGTCAGATTCATCATAGATTCAGGACAGGTTATGGAGCCTGTGGGCAAGAGCGTGCTTGGACCTGCCTACCGTATCCTTAACAGGGTTGACATACTCGTTTACCAGAAAGGAGACCTTCGCCGTCTGCTCAGCACAACCAGGGATGCGGGCGGGGCCAGCAGCCTCAGCGTTTCCACGAGCCTTATGGTGGGGGAGACCTACGATATACTCGTGATCGCCAACTACCCGGTGCTCAATCCGCCCGCCACGCTGCAGACGGCCCTGGATACGATGGTGTATCGCGCCGACGGGATGTCGCCGATGGTCGAACTCGGGGTGCCGATGTGTGCTCACAAGACGGTTCTGGTATCCAAGGAGACTTCCCATGTGGAAATCAGCCTGTCGCGTCTGGCCGCCTGGCTGGCTATGGACATAGATCGCTCCGGCCTGCAGCACGGCAACGTGGAGATACGTTCCGCCAAGGTCTGCCAGATGAACACTTCCTGCCCTTTGTTTTCCGAAGGGAAGGCGGTATCGGCTGCGGACGTGTGCGACGGCGACTTGTGTACGACGGGAGACATCAAACTGCTGAACTCCGGATGGGAAGCGTTTTTCTACATCCTGGAGAACCGTCAGGGAACCCTGCTGCCCGGCAATGCCGATCCGGACCTCAAGAACCCCGAAAGCCTGAGGGCCGTGGGTGCAGACCCGGGACTTTGTACCTATCTGGAAGTCGAGGCGGTATATACCGATTTTACGGGAACGATGATAGGGGAGCCGGTGGTTGCCAGGTTCTATCTGGGAGAGGACGCCTGCACGGATTTCAGCGTAAACCGCAACTGGCGCTACAAGGTGAGGCTGGCGCTGACGGACGATATTTGCTTCCGGACAGACTGGAAGATGGAATGCTCGCTTGCCGACGGCAGGTGGCTGGCCTTTGAGGAACCATCTACAGGACTTTCCCGAGGTGAGACAAAGGATATCAAGCTGTCTACCAACCTTCGCGGCTACCGTGGCGATTACAGTTATGAGTTCAGCGGCAACCGGAAGTTCTTTGAAACCAGCGTGGATGACAACATGGGCATCTTTACGGTGACAGCGCGCAACACAGCGTATGCGGATTCCCGCCTGTATATAGACGTGACTTCCTGGGACGGCAAACTGTCAGCTTCCCATATGGTTTATATCAAATGACGGAGGTGTGCTTCCAACAGCTCCCGGGTACGGGAGTTTACTGCGAGGTCTTCGGCCAGGGCTCCCTTGGCCGAAACCAGACCTCCGCAGACGTCCGCCCCAAGGATGCGATGATTCCCTGCAATATGGTCCAGAGCGGCAGTCAGGGTGCTGAGGTCCATATCTCCCTGGTCCCAGTCGGTGCGGGCGAACTTGCGCGGCATTACATCAATATCTATTGATATATATACGGGAAGGTCTCCGGGGATGTTGCCGGTATTCAGGTAATCCGCCTTCATCATCGGCAGCGACTCTCGGGCTGCCTTTACCCAGCTGCCGCAGCTCAGCAGGTCTCCGAATGCGGTTTCCTGGTCGTCGGGGTGATTGTCGAAGAGCGCCAGCACGAAGGGCTCGCTTATCTTCTCGAGCCACAGTTTGCTGATGTAATGATAGTCGCCCGTGTCTATCCAGTGGACGCCCTCCGCGGGGAAGGGGGAGATGGCCTGGCGGATGGCGGCTTCGGCTTCCGGGTCACAGTAACAGCAGCAGCCTTCAAGGTCCCGAAGGTCTATCGCCCGGGCGTCCTTCGGAGCCCAGGCTTCGTCGTCATAAACGCCGCTGATGTTAATAAATATGTTCATAACTTTTCAAATCTAAAAAAAATTCTTATTTTTGCCAAGTTTATACCCGTGAAACGCACTTTTTAGATGGAAGCAGAAGCACTGTTCCCGCTGGATCCTGAAAAGGTTTACTACTCGATGGACGAGCTCACGCTCGACACCGACGAAGGTCCGGTCACTATGAAAATCGGGGCGTGGCTCAACGCCGACCCCGTGCGCATCCATCGTATGATAGTCAAGGAAAAAGTGCTGCAAGTAGATAATTTTGAGGTGCTTAACCCCCTCGTGAGCAAGCTCCGCCGGGCCGATCCCGAATACTACAAGCGCTTTATGGGTCTTCAGCTCATCATCGACTTCCCTGGTTACAGCACGGGCATACTTGCCAAGATTCCTTACGAGAACGACCCCGTGGGCTTCTACAAATGGTGGCGTAAAGGCAAGCACGAAGACAAGGTCTATCTTTCCCTTGGTAACCGCATCCGTCTTTTCCAGAAAGTATCGATGATGGAGCCCAAGATGATTCTGAAGAAAGATCTCAAACTCCTTCAGTAAAATGGATCACATAATCCTTCCGGATGCCATCGAGAGGCCTTTGACCTTCTATCTGGCGATGGAAGAGCACGTGGCTGCGGCTTATGGCTGCGGCTTTTTTGTATGGAGCGTGGCCCCTACCGTGATTTTCGGCCGAAATCAGGTGATGGAGGCTGAGGTCAATATGCCTTTCTGCAGGGAGCATGGAATCGATATGGTCCGCCGCAAGAGCGGGGGAGGCTGCGTGTATGCCGACAGGGGCAACCTTATGACTTCCTACATTACAACACGCAAGGGAGTTGAGGCGGTGTTTAAAGAATATCTGGACCGGTTCGCTGACGTCCTGCGCTCCCTCGGCCTGCCTGCGGTGTGCACCTCCCACAACGACATCCTGGTGGACGGATGTAAGGTCTCTGGCAATGCGTTTTTCAGCCTTCCTGGCGGCAGCATAGTGCACGGCACGCTCCTTCATTCAGTAGATTTTGATATGCTGGCAGAGGCAATCACCCCAGGGGAGGCAAAGTTGGCGAAGCACGGGGTGCAGTCCGTGCGCCAGCGGGTGGCCAATCTCACGGACCTGGGGCTGGCTCTTCCAATGGAGGAAATATCAAGAGCTATAGTGGCCGCTTTCTGCGACGGAGAGCGTCTTATGGATGCGTCCGATATGGTGCAAATCAGCAAAATCGAGAAATGCTACAGGGAGCCGTCTTTTATTCTTGGAAAAGCCCGATAAAAGACGTATATTTGCTAAACTATGGACCACGAATTAAAACACACTTGCCTGCACGACGAGCACGTCGCACTCGGGGCCAAAATGAGCCCCTTCGCAGGCTTCGATATGCCAATACAGTATTCAGGCATCATTGACGAACACAATGCCGTACGGACAGCCGCAGGTATGTTCGACGTTTCCCATATGGGCGAGATCTTCATCGACGGCCCTGATGCGGAAACTTTTGTGAACCACATATTTACAAACGACGTACGGGGCCTCGGACCCGGCCATATCCTCTATGGAATGATGTGCTGCCCCGACGGCGGCGTGGTGGACGACCTTCTGGTTTACAAGGAGTTCGAAAGCGGATTCCTTCTGGTGGTCAACGCCGCCAACATCGAGAAGGACTACAAGTGGATGCTGGACAACGCCGACGGCTATCAGGTGGAGATTTTCAACGATTCCGAGTCCTGGGGCCAGATCGCACTCCAGGGGCCTCAGTCCGAGGACGCCCTCGTGCGCTACTTCGGCATCGAGGAGCTCCGTGAACTTGAATTCTATACCTTCTACGACCTGGAAGACGAAGACGGCGGCCGCATCATCGTGAGCCGTACCGGATATACAGGCGAGGACGGATTCGAGATTTACGCCGCTCCCGCGAACATCAAGGATATGTGGGAGGCCCTCCTGGAAGACGGCATCAAGCCATGCGGCCTCGGCTGCCGCGACACCCTGCGTTTCGAGGCTGGCCTGCCCCTATACGGCGACGAGCTTAGCCCGGAAATCAGCCCCGTTATGGCCGGCCTCTCGATGTTCTGCAAGCTGGACAAGCCTGAATTCATCGGCAAGGACGCCCTGGTTGAGCAGAAGGCTAATGGCGTGGCCCGCAAGCTGGTGGGTATTGAACTGAAAGACAATGCAATACCGCGTGCCGGTTATCCCGTAGAGCTGGAAGATGAAACACCCGTCGGCGTCGTTACTACCGGATATCATTCCATCTCCCTCGACAAGAGTATCTGCTTCGCCCTCGTGGACAGCGCGTATTCGGCCCTCGGCACCCCTCTGTTCATCCGCATACGCAAGCGCGTATTTCCCGGCGAAGTCGTTAAGAAAAGATTCTACAAAACCAATTATAAGAAATGAGCAAGATCATCGAAGGACTCCTCTACAGCGAGTCACACGAATGGGTAAAACTTGAAGACGGCATTGCCGTCATAGGCGTAACCGATTTCGCCCAGGCGGAAATGGGCGACATCACTTATGTTGACCTCCCTTCCGAGGGTGACGAAGTGGCCGCCGGTGAGGAATTCGGCGCTCTCGAGAGCGTTAAGGCTTCAAGCGAACTTTACAGCCCCGTCAGCGGAGAAATCGTCGAGGTGAATTCCGAACTCGAGGCCGCTCCCGAGAAGGTGAACGAGGATGCCTACGGAGCTTGGATCATCAAGGTGAAGATCAGCGACGAGTCGGAACTCGACGCCCTGCTGGACGCCGCCGGTTATTCAGCCATCGCCAAGTAGAGATGAGACCCTTTTCATATTTCCCCCACACTGAGGAGGACATCCGGACTATGCTGGACCGTATCGGCGTGCAGTCCCTGGATGACCTTTACTCCGACGTGCCGGCAGAGTTCGTCCACAAGCGCGAATACGACCTGCCGTCAGCAATGTGCGAGGAGGAAGTCCGGGCCTGGTTCAAGCGTATGGCCGGGATGAACACCAGCCTGAAGGTGTTCGCCGGAGCCGGAGCTTACGATCACTACACTCCGTCCGTAATCCCTTATATCACATCGCGTTCCGAATTTCTGACGGCCTATACTCCCTATCAGTGCGAGATATCTCAGGGCACGCTGCGCTACATCTTCGAGTGGCAGACGATGATATGCCGTCTCACCGGTATGGACGTTTCCAACGCTTCGATGTACGACGGTCCCACCGCCGCCGCCGAGGCAATGCGTATGTGCATCGCCTGCACCCGCAAGCGTAACACCGTTGTCGCGTCTGCGCGCCTGCTGCCTAATGTTATAGCCGTTCTCGGGACTTATGCCAAGTATTCCGGCATCAACCTGGTTGTTACGGATGAGGTCCACGAGGCGGTGGCTGAAGGCACGCTCGACCTCGCCGGCGTCATCGTTCCGTCTATCAACCGCTTCGGAATCATCGAGAGTCATCTCGGCCTCGCCGATCTGGTTCACGGAGCCGGAGCCCTTCTGGTCGAATACTGCGACCCTTCCGCCCTCGCCGTGGTGAAGACTCCCGCCGAATGGAGAGCCGACATTGCCGTGGGCGACGGCCAGAGCCTGGGCATACCTCTCTGCTACGGAGGCCCGTATGTTGGCTTTATGGCCTGCAAGAACGAGTGGATGCGCAAGTTGCCCGGCCGCATAGTGGGGCAGACTGCTGATGCCGAGGGCCGTCGCGCTTTCGTGCTCACCCTCCAGGCCCGCGAGCAGCATATACGCCGCGAGAAGGCCACTTCCAACATATGCTCCAACGAGTCGCTACTGGCTCTCTGGTGCACCGTTTACTTGTCCCTTATGGGCCCTGAGGGTATGCGCAAGGTCAATGAGATCTGCTACGAGCGCTCTCACTACCTGCACGATGCCCTGCTTGCCACCGGCAAGTTCTCGGATCCGTTCGAGGGCCGCGAGTTCCTCAAGGAGTTCGCCCTCAAGCCGCTATGCGACGTGAAGAAGCTCCAGCAGGCCCTGCTCGACGCCGGATTCTTCGGTGCGCTGGAAACGGAAGAGGGTTATGTGACCTTCTGCGTCACCGAACGCCGCACCATCGAGGAGATCGACCAGCTCGTTAAAGTCGTAAAGGAGGCCGCGCTATGAAGTACTACGACAAACTGATATTCGAACTCTCGAAACCCGGGAGATGCGGGTACTCGTTGCCGGATTCTTCTTGCGGCAGCCAGACCCGATGGAGTTTGCCGCCCTCGGCAAGGGAGAGTGGGGACCTTTGTAGTGCGGGGACGCTTTCTTCAGAAAAATCATCGACCGTTAGTTCGGAGGTGCTGCCGGTCCGCGGAAGCGGACATCCGGCCATCCCCCTTGAGGGGGTGCAGGGGGTGGGTAGTTCTGCCGATGGAAGTGTGTGGCGCACCGCGCCACTTAATCTGCCATCGGTCAGCGAACCTGATGTTGTAAGGCATTATACCAACCTCAGTCAGATGAACTTCGGTGTGGATACGGGCTTCTATCCGCTCGGGTCCTGCACTATGAAGTACAATCCCAAGATCAACGAAGAGATTGTATCGCAGTTCGACGGCATCCATCCGCTGCAGCCGGAAGAGACCGTGAAGGGCGTCCGTGCCGTCTATGACTTTATGGACAAGGCTCTCGCCGAGATAACGGGTATGAAGCACTTCACCTTCCTGCCCTGCGCCGGCGCCCACGGAGAGCTCACCGGCCTTATGCTGATGCGCGAGTACCATATGAGCAGGGGAGACCTCGCCCGCACGAAGGTCATCGTCCCCGACAGCGCCCACGGCACCAATCCCGCCAGCGCCGCCGTCTGCGGACTCGACATAGTGGTCGTGAAATCCCGCCCCGACGGACTCGTGGACGTGGAGGACCTCAAGCCCCTCCTCGGCCCCGACATCGCCGGCATTATGATGACCAACCCCAATACCCTGGGACTTTTCGAGCGTGATATCAAGGAAATAGCCGCGCTCGTGCACGAATGCGGCGGCCTCCTTTATTACGACGGCGCCAATATGAACCCCCTCCTGGGAGTCGTGCGCCCCGGCGATATGGGATTCGACATCATGCATCTCAATCTCCACAAGACCTTCTCCACCCCTCACGGCGGCGGAGGTCCCGGCAGCGGTCCCGTCGGAGTTGCGGAGCGCATCGTTCCGTTCCTCGACATCCCGCGTACCAGCGGCTTCCACGGCAACTTCGGCATCATCCTCCGCGCATGCGCTTACATACTTACGCTCGGTCGCGAGAACGTCAAGATGGCCGGCCCGCTGGCAACCCTGTCGGCCAATTATATCAAGGAGAGCCTCAAGGACTGCTACAAACTGCCCATACCGACTGTCTGCAAGCACGAATTTGTGTTCGACGGTATTGCGGTGGACAACGGCGTGAGCACCCTGGACGTGGCCAAGCGCCTGCTCGACTACGGCTTCCACGCTCCCACCATCTACTTTCCGCTGCTCTTCCATCAGGCTATAATGATAGAGCCCACCGAGACCGAATCGCTGGAGACCATCGACGGCTTCATCGAGGTGATGCGGACCATCGCCCGCGAGGCCGCCGAGGATCCGGAGCTGCTGCACGGCGCTCCGCACAACACCCCCATAGGCCGTCCCGACGAGACTGCTGCCGCCCGCCAGCCGATTCTCAAGTACGCAGAGCAATGAGAGGATTGATACTTGCCGCAGCCGTGATGCTGCTTCCCGTTTTTGCACAGGCCGGCGTGGTCAAGGGCAAGGTGACCGCAGACGGCAAGCCGCTTGCCGGCGTGCAGGTGTCCGACGGCCGCCAGATAGTGCTTACCAACTCCCGCGGTCGCTATAAGATGGTCACCGACAAGGCCGACAGCGTGGTCTTCATCACCACCCCGTCCGGCTACAGGGCGGAGATGATCGATGCGGTGCGCCCCGGTTTCTGGCAGCTGCTCACCAATGCCCCCGGCAAGAGGGAAGTGCACGACTTCAGGCTCACCGCCGAGCCGCAGGATGCTTACAGCGTGATATTCATCACCGACTGCCATTTTGCCGGCGACCCCTCCAGAAAGGACCTGCAGACCTTCGAGGATACGGTGCTTCCCGTGATACGCGGCGAGTATGAGGCCGCTGCGGCCAAGGGGCCCGTGTACACAATTAACCTGGGCGATTTCTCCCACGACCGCTATTGGTACGACTTCGGCCTGAACGAATATGCCGCCGAGCAGTATCTGGCCGGCCTTGGCTATCCCACTCCGATATATTCCGTTACCGGCAACCACGACAATGATGGTGCGATAACGGGGCTCGGCGAGGCCACCGACTTCGTGTCGGCCTGGAACTACAGGCACACCTGGGGTCCGGCCTGCTACTCGGTCAACATCGGAAAGGACCACTGGATATTTATGGATACGGTGGTGTACCTCAATGAGGGGGCGCCCGACGCAAGGCACAAGAACATCAACGGCCAGCGCAACTACGAGTGCCGCATACTCGACAAGGACCTGGCCTGGCTGAAGGAGGATCTCAAATACGTAAGCCGCGACACCCGCGTGTTCCTCTGCACCCACGTACCTCTGGTGAACGGGGCATATCACGCTGAGGAGCTCCTGCCCGGCGAAACCGAAAAGCTATATGAGGCGTTCACGGGCTTCCCGATGGTGTATGTTTTCTCCGGGCACACGCACAAGCACATAAACACCGATATGCAGCAGTACACGCGTATGCGGCAGTTCATCTTCGGCGCAACTTCCGGCAGTATGTGGCAGAACCCCGAGGGGTATCAGCCCATCGGTTCCGATTCCTGCAACCAGTCCTTCAACGTGCTGGACTGCAGTGCGGCCGAACCGGCGCCCCGCTATGTGGCCGTGAACGGCAGCCCCGCGATGATGCGTGTGTACGACATAAACAAGGTAGGGGAGTTCTACCGCAACGACCCTCAGTGCCGCATCTTCCATAAACTGTATCCCGAGCGCAGCTGGTATGCCGATCCGGCGTTCAGGAATATGATATACGTGAACTACTGGGGTTATGCTCCCGGGCAGAAAGTGGAGATGTTCGAGAACGGCAAACCTCTGGCGGTGAAGAAATCCAAGCTGGACGAGCCGCTGTACGTGATTACCTATATCACTCCCAAACTTACCGCAGACAGCAAGGCGTCGAAGTCGGCTATGAAGGACCGCAAGACGCCCCACAGTTTCGTTGCCACCGCGTCCACGGCAACGGCTCCCGTGACCATACGGGTAACGGACGCTTCCGGAAAGGTGCTCCACGAGGAGACACTGATCCGTCCCAAGACTTTCAACAAAGACATTCAATAACCTTTATTTACTAACACAAATCATGAAGAATTACTTTGATCTTACCGGTCGTGTTGCAGTTGTTACCGGTGCTTCCACAGGACTCGGCCTCCAGATGGCCAAGGCATTCGCAAGCCAGGGCGCAAACCTCGTGCTCCTCGCCAGGCGTATGAACCTTCTCGAAGAGAACGCTAAGTCTATTCACGAAGAATTCGGCGTTGAGGTTCTTCCTTTCGCCTGCGATATTACCGACACTGAGAGAGTCAAGGCCGCCGTTGCCGCCACTATGGATAAGTTCGGCCGCGTCGATATCCTTATGAACAACGCCGGCACCGGCGCAGTTGCTCCCGCTGAGGAGATTACCGACGAACAGTTCAAGCACGAGCTGCAGATCGACCTGTTCGGAACCTTCGTATGTGCCCGTGAATTCGGCAAGGAGATGATCAAGGCCGGTTACGGACGCATCATCAACATCGCTTCCATGTATGGCCTGGTGGGCAACCTCATCTGCGGCAGCTCTCCCTATCACGCAGCCAAGGGCGGCGTGGTCAACCTGACCCGCGCACTCGCAGCCGAGTGGGGCAAGTACGGCATCACCGTCAACAGCATTTGCCCTGGTTACTTCTACACCGACCTCACCACCGCTACCCTGGACAGCGACTACTTCCAGGCTATCGCAAAGCAGAGCATCCCTATGGCCCGTTACGGCAAGAGCGGCGAACTCGACACCTGTGCCCTCTTCCTCGCCTCCCCCGCCAGCACCTACGTCAACGGCCAGAACATCGCCGTCGACGGAGGTTATACCTGCATCTAGACTTCGTCGTCGATGCAGGTATAACTTCCAACCCCCGCAGCTCCGCTGCTGCCCCCAGGGGCACGGGGGGAATCCCCCCGTCACCCCCTGTGTCGGCCTTCTGCCTCCGGAACCGGGAGATAATCAAGAATAACTGAATTAAGGTGACTGTCAAGTCGAAATACTGGCAGTCACTTTCTTTTTTTGCCTTTTCCTCCACAAAAACGGCTTGTTTTGTGGAAAAACCAGCCAATTTCGCCCGTTCGTCCACAAATAACGCCTATTTTGTGGATGCATCAGTGAGGAGATTCCGGGTCAAGCCCGGAATGAGGTGGACGGTGAGGCGCGACGTGATTGAGAGAGGCTGAGAGNNAGAGTCACGTCAGTGGACATTTTGGGGCGCAATCTCGCGGAAAACCAGGCGCGACGTGATTGCGGGAGGCTGAGAGTCACGTCAGTGGACATTTTGGGAGATGCGGGAGATAGAAGGGGGCTCGCGAAGCGAGGCGGGGGGAACCTTCCCCCCGTCCCCTGGGGGTGCAGGGGGATAGTAGGAAGCGAAGCTTTCCCTTTTGAGTGCCGTCAAGGCACGAAAAAAGGGAAAGCTACCTAGTATCGCACCGCTACAACCTCATACCCTTGCTGCGTTCCCGCCCTGGGGGAGTTTTGAGGGAGCTGGTCGTACAGGACTTTCCCTAAGGGGCAAAGATACAAAAAAATCAGATACTGTCGAAAATCAACGGCAGAATGTCGTCAACTTTCTCGAATTTCCAGATTTTTTTGCCTCCTACCATAATTACGCTCATCGGCTTTCCGGACTTGGCCTGATACTGGGCCATCACCTGACGGCAGGCCCCGCAAGGGGTTGCGGGCTCGTCGGTGATGCGGCCGTAGATGCCTCCCGCGAGTGCCAGGCTGCACATGTCCTTGTCGGGATATTTTGCACCTGCGGCGAACATCGCCGTGCGCTCGGCGCAAAGGCCTGAAGGGAAGGCGGCGTTCTCCTGGTTGGCTCCACGGACTATCTGCCCGTTAGACATACGGACGGCAGCGCCGACGTTGAAGTGGGAATAGGGGGCGTAGGACCCCTTCATCCCCTCGATGGCGGCGTTTGCCAGTTCGCGGTCTTCGGCGTCCAGCTCGTCGATAGAAGCGAATTCCTGGTAGTTGATGCTTATGTTCTTATCGGTCATTTGCTGTAGTGTTTATTTTGCGAACTGGGCCTTGAGCTGCTCGATCTTGGCGTCGGCGTCGGCACCCTTGGCTCCGAAGTAGAACTTGATCTTGGGCTCGGTGCCGGAAGGACGCACGGAGACCACGTCTCCTGCCTCGTCGAAGAACTGCAGCACGTTGGAAGACGGCTGGCCGGTCTTCTCAGGCTCCAGATAATCAATCACTTTGGTGACGGGTGAGCCGCAGAGCTCTGCCGGAGGATTGGCCCTCAGGTCAACCATGATCTGCTGAATCTCCTGCGCGCCGCTGATGCCCTTGCGCACCAGGCTCACGAGGCCCTCCTTGCGGTAGCCGAATTCAGCATAAATGTTCTGCATCAGCTGGTAGAGGGTGAGGCCCTGCTCAGCGGCCCAGGCGGCACACTCGGCAATCATCATACAGCTGACGGGTGCATCCTTGTCGCGTACGAACTGGCCCACGTTGAAGCCGTAGCTCTCCTCGCCGCCGCAGATGAACTCGCCGCCCTCGGCTTCCTTGCGCTTCACCACTTCGGCGATGTACTTGAAGCCCGTAAGTACGTTATACACAGGCACTCCGAAGCTCTTGCAGATATCGGTAATCAGCTCGGTGGTGACGATGGTCTTGACCACATACTTGCCGGGTACAAGTTTGCCCAGTTCCTTCCAGCGCCTGAGGATGTAGTAGGTGAGCATTGAAGCCGTCTGGTTGCCGCTGAAGAGGACTATCTTGCCGTCGTTGTCGCGTACGGCGATACCCACGCGGTCGGCGTCAGGGTCGGTCCCGATTACGATGTCGGCGCCGGTTGCCTCGGCCTTCTCGATCGCCAGCTTGAGCGCCGCCGGCTCCTCCGGGTTGGGGGAGACGCAGGTGGGGAAGTTGCCGTCGGAGACGTCCTGCTCGGGCACGTGGATTATGTTCTCGAAGCCGCTGCGCTTGAGGATCTCGGGTACGAGACGTACGCCGCATCCGTGCAGGGGAGTATAGACTATCTTGATATCCTTGTGCTTGCTGACGGCCTCGGGGCTGAGGCGCAGGGAAAGGAGGTCGGCAAGATACTGCTCATCGACGTCGGCGCCCATGGACTCGATCTCGCCGCAGCGCAGGCCCGCCTTGAACTTGACCATCGAAGGGTCGCTGACCTTTGCAACCTCGGCCACGATTGCCTTATCTACCGGAGAAGTGACCTGACCGCCGTCGGACCAGGAGACCTTGTATCCGTTGTACTCCTTGGGGTTGTGGGAGGCGGTTATCATTATACCAGCCACGGCCTTCTTCAGGCGCACCGCGTAGCTCATTTCGGGAGTAGGGCGGATGTTGTCGAAGATGAAGACGTGGATGCCGTTGGCGGACAGCACCTCGGCGGCTATCTTGGCGAAGTCCTTGCTGTTGTTGCGGGAGTCGTAGGAGATGACCACCTTGGGGTCGTCTTCGTTGCAATTCGCCAGTATGTAGTTGGCAAGGCCCTGGGTGGCCATACCGACCGTATACTTGTTCATACGGTTGGTGCCCACGCCCATTATGCCGCGCAGGCCTCCGGTACCGAATTCCAGGTCTTTGTAGAAGGCATCCTCCAGTGCGGCGGGATCTTCCGCGCGGAGTTTTAGGATCTGCATTTTGGTGGCCTGGTCGAAGTCTCCGTCGAGCCAGTGCTGTACTTTGAGTTCAAATTCTTTCATATTTCTTGGCAAGTTTCGTGTTTCGTTTCGAAGACCCTACCGGGGTAGCGGTCGATTATGCTGCGGTTATGTGTGACCATCACGATGGCGGTGCCTCTCTCCTGGTTGATGCGCATAAGCAGCTGGAGTATGCCCTCGGCCGTCTCGGAGTCGAGGTTGCCCGTAGGCTCGTCGGCTATGATGACCTCGGGGGAGTTGAGGATGGCGCGCGCGATGGCGATTCGTTGCTGCTCGCCGCCGGAGAGCTGGTGCGGCATCTTGTGGGCCTTGGTCTGCATCCCCACGGCTTCCAGCACCTCGGCGATGCGCTTGTCCATTGCCTCGCGGTCCTTCCAGCCGGTGGCTTTCAGCACGAAGTCGAGATTGGCTTCGACGCTGCGGTCCATCAGCAGTTGGAAGTCCTGGAAAACCACGCCAAGTTTGCGGCGCAGCATAGGTATGTCGCGGCTGCGGAGCTTTGCCAGGTTGTACCCGCAAACCTCGCCTTGACCGCTCTGCAAGGGGTTTTCTGCAATTATGGTACGGATTATGGATGTCTTTCCGGTACCGACTTTGCCGACGATATAGACCAGGTCGCGGCTATGGACTTCCATATTCATTCCGTAGACGACGATGCCCTCTCCGCTTGTGATGTCAGCATCTTTGAAAAATATCACATTTTTCATAAAAATTCTGGCCTTAAACTCTGCAAATATAAGTTATTTTGAGTAAATTTGTAAGTTAAATAGTAAATTTATGCGAGTTAGGATATTATTGGCTTCCGTATTGCTGTCTCTTACCGTTTTCGCGGCGCCGGACGAACGTACGGATATCTACCGTCAGGCAGTCTCCCTGTACGCCAACGGCATGTACGAACGTGCCGCATCGCTGCTCGGCCAGATCTCCGGCGACCCTATGAGCGACGGCTACGCCCTCCTCTGCGCCATCAAGATGCAGAGCCCCGATTTCGAGAAAAAGCTTGCCAAATACGAGAAAGACTGGCACAGGTCTTCCATTTCCAATCTGATAGACTACGAATACGCCCGCGTGCTGTTCGACCGCGGCAATTATACCGACGCCTGGCGCCGCCTTTCGGGAGTCGAGCGCAAATACCTCGACGAGTCCGTCTGGCCCGAGTTGGCGTTCAAGACCGGCTATTCCTGCTTCAACTGCGGAATGTACGACAAGGCGCGCGAGGCCTTCGAAGAGGTTGAGGCCCTCCCTATGTCGGACTTCAAGGCTCCCGCCCGCTACGCGCTGGGCTATATGAGTTATCTGGAGAAGGACTTCCAGCAGGCCCGGAAGTGGTTCGAGCTTTCCGCAACCGACCCGCGTTTTGCCGACCTTTCATCGTTCTACCTGGTGGACTGCCGCTTTATGCAGAAAGATTACGACTACGCCATCGAGAAGGGTACCGAAATCTTCGCCGGCGAGCCCGGAGTGCGGCAGGCGCACCTTGCCCGCATCATCTCCGAGTCCTACCTGGTAAAGGGTAACAAGCAGAAAGCCAAGGAGTTCTATTCCGCCACCTCAATGCAGGACATGACCCGCTCCGATTATTTCTACGCGGGCTCAGTGCTTTATGCCGTGGATGACTGGAAGGGCGCAATCGAGAACTTCTCCGCAATGGAAGAGCGCAGCGATTCCCTCGGCCAGATAGCCAACTACCAGATGGCCAACGCCTGGCTCAAGACAGGCAACAACGTTGCCGCGATGAAGTCCTTCAGGGACGCCGCCCTGCCGGCATTCAACGCCGCAATGCAGGAGGACGCCCTCTTCAACTACGCCAAACTCGCTTTCGACCTCAACAAGGATACGGCCCCCTTCGCCCAGTACATCGAGACCTACAACACCTCGCGCCGTGGCGACGAAATCTACAACTATATGGCCCTTACGGCCCTGTACAACCGCGACTACGCGGGCGCAGTCGAGGCGTACGACAAGATAGACGTCCTCGACGCAGGCCAGCAGGGCAATTACATCAAGGCCTACTACCTGAGGGGCGAGCAGCTGTTCTCCGGCGGCTCATATACTGACGCCATCCCGTGCCTGCGTGCTGCCGCATACTATCTGCCCAAGCAGGATCCCCTGGGGCAGATGGCCCGTTACTGGCAGGGCGAGGCGTTCTACCGCACCGAGAACTACGAGGAAGCTGCAAAGATATTCTCCGAGCTTTATAACATATCCGCCCTCGAGAACCTGCCAGAGGGGAAGGTGCTGTCGTACAACACCGCATATGCGCATATGAAGTCGGAAGAACTCAAGTCCGCCATCCGCTGGTTCGACATCTACCTGAGGGAGGGCGACACGAGCTGCCGCAAGGACGCCCTGGTGCGCCGCGCCGACTGCTACTTCGCCGGGCGCGACTACAATTCCGCCATTCCGGCCTACCGCGACGCTATCCGTGAGATTCCCGTCAAGGAAGACATCTATCCGTACAGCCAGCTGGCCCTCTCGCTGGGCCTCGTCGGCGACAAGGAAGCCAAGGCGGACGTGCTGGCATATGTGCTTCACGCCGAGCCCACCACCCCGATGTACGCCGAAGGCCTCTATGAGCTCGGCCGCGCCAATATGGATATATCCGACAACGGCAAGGCCCTGGAGGCGTTCACCATCCTGCGCGACTTTGCAACCGACCGGGAAACGCGCGCCAAGGCCCTGATAGGCATAGGTATGGTGAGCCGCAACACCAAGGATTACGACAATGCGCTCACCTGCTACAAGGAGGTCGTGAGCCTGCTTCCCGGCACCCAGTACGCCGAGGACGCCCTCATCGCCATCGAATCCATCTACCAGACCCTCCATACACCTGAGGAATACCTGGCCTACGTGGAGTCCAACAACCTCTCCGCCGGCAAGTCCGATTCCGACAAGGAGAACCTGTACTTCAACACCGCCGAGCAGGTGTATCTGTCCGGCAATTACGTGCAGGCGGCCTCGCTGCTCCAGAAGTACCTCGATACCTATCCCGAGGGCCGTCACCAGACCAATGCCCTGTTCTATATGGCCGAGTCCTACGGCGCCCTGGGCAACAAGGAGAAGGCCCTGGAGTTCTACGGCTACGTGATCGCGGCTCCCGACGGAGGCCCGTTCGCCGAGACCTCGATGCTGCGCAGCGCCGAACTCTGCATCGGCCTCGAGCGCTTCCAGCAGGCTTACGATTCGTTCCTGCTCCTGCGCGACAATGCCAAGCTCGACGACAACCGGGTTAAGGCCTGCTGGGGTATGATGCGCTCGGCGTTCAAGGCGCGTTCCTACGAGAATGCCGTGACCGCAGCGGACGCCGTGGCTGCGCTTCCCGGCCTGTCCGCCGACCAGAGGAGGGAAGTATCCTGGATAAAGGCCAAGTCCCTGCTGTCCTGCAGCCGCCGCGACGAGGCTCTGGAGATCTTCAAGTCCCTGTCGTCCGAGCCTTCCACCGCAGAGGGCGCGGAGGCTTCATACATCCTCATTCAGGATGCCTTCGACCGTGCCGACTACACCGGCGTGCAGAAGGCGGTGTACGACTTCTCCGGCAAGGCGGGCGGCCAGAACTACTGGCTCGCACGTGCCTACGTCACCCTGGCCGACGCCTTCGTGCAGATTGGCAGGTCCGACCAGGCAAAGGCAACGCTGGAAAGCATACGCGACGGCTATACGCCGGAAAACGCCGACGATGACATACCGGGTCTCGTCCAGTCCAGGCTTTACAAACTTTAGCACCCCGTCCGAGAATGAAAAGGTTTTTGATATCCATAGCCGCCGTGCTGGCATGCCTCACTCTTGCCGCACAGGGCATCAATACGGAAGTACAGGTTACCAACGAGTACCAGACGCGTCTGGACGACGTTGCGAAGCAGGGTCCGCAGATGCTTATCCCCGACTCGCTGCGCCACTTCGACTACCACTTCGACTATTCGGTCTTCGACTCCCCGTACAAGGGGGCGTACGAGTTCTCGCCATATTCCGTCACCATCACCCCGGAGCCCAGGACCTACGACGGCCGCAGGCTCTACCTGAGTGCGGGAGCGGGGTACACCCTCCGTCCCGAGCTCGATGTGCTGTGGGCCGCGGTGGACAATAAGAATCTGGCCGTCAACGTGTTCGGCACCGGCAACGGGTACTATGGCAAGTACCGCAACGTGGTGCCCGGCAGTTTCGTGGTTGAGGACGGCAAGTTCAGCAACGGGTGGGATTTCAGCGCCGCCGGCGGAGTCGATACCCGCTTCCGCATCGGCAAAGTCGGACTCCGGGCGATACTCGGATATGACGGCATCTTCACCGGCCACGAGCTTTACCGCAACGGCAACTGCCACGCGCCGAGCGCGCAGCTGAGCTTCGCGTACGATACCGGAGCGATGTTCTCCTATTCGGGCGGAGCAACGTACAGGTACGTCAACGACTGGATCTCTGGCCTTGGCCCAATGCAGGACCACGAGGTGAAAGCGGATGCCTCCGTTAACGTGCGCTTCCGCGAGGGCTACACGGTCGGCACAGACCTGACCTTCGTGTACAACACCTTCTACACCGCAGGCAACGTGCATCCCCACGCAATGTTCAGCGTCGGGGCTTTCGATTTCGACGCAGGCTTCCGTATCGGCTGGGTGGCAGACAGTTTCTCAATCCGCCCGGACGTAACGGCCAAGGTGCGCGTGCTCAAGGATTACCTGAGGATTTACGCCGGAGCTGTAGGGCTGGACCATTATACCACGTACTGGGATTACAAGAAGCTGGCCCACAGGTATCAGGTCAGTTATTCCCAGCCGCGCGCCGTCAAGGAGATTGCCGACCTGTATCTGGGTCTCGGCGGTCACGGCGACTTCGGCCTTCAGTACGATCTCAGGGCCGGCTATCGCTTCCTTCAGGATTCTCCGTTCTGGACGATATCCAACGATGGCCTCGAGAGCCTTTCCTTCCAGGACTGCGGCCTGTTCCATGCCGATCTCGCTCTCAGCTGGGTGTCCGAGCGTATCAACTTCGACGGCGGCGTGCATCTGGTTATGCTGCCCGAGGGGGTGCCCGAGGGAGTGTTCGAGCCTTCGCTGGTTTATGGAAACATAAAGGGCGGATATAATTGGAATAAGAGAATTTACGTCGGATTGTCCATAGATGGAGCTACCGGCCGCAATGCCGTGTCGGGCGCGGAAACCGTCAGCCTCCCGGGTTATATCGACCTGGGCGTCTGGGCTGAGTATCGCTTCACCGACAGCCTGGCCGTGTGGCTCAAGGGCAAGAATCTGCTCAACCAGGACATACGCGTGAGCCCGCTCATCAGCGAGGCCGGCCAGTCGGTCATCGCAGGCGTGAGCCTTAGTTTGTAAGAATTGTGTATCTTTGTGAGTTTTTTTGAAAGAATATGATTGATCAGGAAGAGATGAAACAAGCGGAAGAGCAGTATTCCGCCAATAGTATCCAGGTACTTGAAGGCCTCGAGGCCGTTCGCAAGCGCCCTTCGATGTATATCGGAGACGTCTCCGAGAGGGGACTCCACCACCTCGTCTATGAGGTCGTGGACAACAGTATAGACGAAGCCATGGCCGGCTTCTGCGACACCATCGACGTGCGCATCCTCGAAGGCAACTCCATCAGGGTTACCGACAACGGCCGTGGTATCCCTACCGGAATGCACGAGAAGGAGCACCGCTCCGCACTCGAGGTCGTGCTCACCGTGCTCCACGCCGGCGGCAAGTTCAGCAAGAACAGCTACAAGGTGTCCGGAGGTCTGCACGGCGTGGGCGTTTCCTGCGTCAACGCCTTGAGCGACCTGCTGATTGCCGAGGTGCACCGCGAGGGCAAGATCTTCGAGCAGCGCTATTCCAAGGGCAAGCCCCTCGGAGACGTGAAGGTCATCGGCGAGGCTTCCGATACCGGAACCATCATCACCTTCCATCCCGATCCGGAGATTTTCCAGCAGACTACCGTCTATCGTTACGATACCCTGGCCGCCCGTCTGCGCGAGCTTGCGTTCCTCAACAAGGGTATCCGCATCACCCTCACCGACGAGCGTGAGATGGTGGATGAATTCGTGCTGGACGAGGCAGGCGACTCCAAGGCCACCGGCCGCAAGGTGCTCCGCAGCGACGTGTTCTATTCCGAAAAGGGCCTCAGCGAGTTCATCGAGTACCTCGACGCCGGCGCACAGACCATCATCCCCCAGCCTGTCTGCATCTCTTCCGACAAGATCATCCCCATCGACATAGCCCTCCAGTATAACAACGGCTATTCCGAGAAGATTTATTCTTACGTCAACAACATCCATACGATAGAAGGCGGTACGCATCTTCAGGGATTCAAGATGGGCCTAAGCCGCTCGCTCAAGCAGTATGCGGAGAAGAACAAGCTGCTCGAGAAGTTCAAGGGCGACCTCGCTCCGGAAGACTTCCGCGAGGGCCTTACAGCCGTCATTTCCGTCAAGGTCGCCGAGCCTCAGTTTGAAGGCCAGACCAAGACGAAACTCGGCAACCCCGAGGCTACGTCTGCTGTATCGCAGGCCACGGCAGCGGCGTTGGACGCCTATCTCGAGGAGAATCCCAAGTTCGCCAAGACTATAGTTGATAAGATAGTTCTGGCCGCAACTGCCCGTGCCGCGGCCCGCAAGGCGCGCGAGATGGTGCAGCGCAAGAGCCCTCTCGGCGGTGGCGGAATGCCCGGCAAACTGGCCGACTGCTCCGACAAGGATCCCGAGCGCTGCGAGCTCTTCCTCGTTGAGGGAGATTCCGCAGGCGGTACCGCCAAGCAGGGCCGCGATCGCCGCACCCAGGCCATCCTCCCGTTGAGGGGTAAGATTCTCAACGTAGAGAAGGCCGCTGGCGACAGGGCGTTCGATTCCGAACAGATCCGCAACATCTACACCGCCCTCGGCGTCACCGTGGCAATGGAAGACGAGACCGGCGAGAAGCATATGGATCTCAGCAAGCTCCGCTACCACAAGGTCATCATTATGACCGATGCCGATGTGGACGGTTCCCATATCGCCTGCCTCATCCTCACGTTCTTCTTCCGCTATATGTACGACCTCATCAAGAACGGCTACGTGTATCTTGCCACCCCTCCTCTCTACAAGGTCTGGAAGGGCAAGGAGGAGATATACTGCTGGACTGAGGAGCAGCGCGAGGCTGCGGCCCTCAAGCTCGGCAAGGGTACCGACAGGGGCTACAGCGTGCAGCGCTACAAAGGTCTGGGAGAAATGAGCGAGGAGCAGCTCTGGGAGACCACAATGAATCCCGCCCAGCGCCGCCTGCGCAGGATTACCATAGAGAACGCAGCCCAGGCCGAGCGCACCTTCTCGATGCTTATGGGCGACGATGTCCCGCCCCGCCGTCAGTTCATAGAGGAAAACGCACACTACGCCAACATCGACGCATAAATCGTGAAGCCTTATTTCCGGTTAGACAGGATATTGCCGCTGGTGCTGGTAGCGCTCCTGATTGCGGTCGCATCTCCGCGGACGGCAAAGTTCGGCTATGACTACAAGAAGGGTAGCACCTGGAAGTACGAGACGCTCTTCGCCCCGTTCGATTTCCCAATCTACAAGACGGCGGAGCAGATTCAGGACGAGAGGCTGCACGCGCTAGGCTCCTATGTGCCTTACTACAAGTATTCATCTGCGGTGACAGGCTCGAGCCTGGCAGCTGCAGGTGCGCTCGAACTGGGAGCGGCCAGGCCGGTGGTCATAGCCTCCCTCAAGGCAATACTCGAGAAAGGCGTGCTGGCCGACGACGAGGTTCCTTCCAATACGGATGTCATCTATATCCAGAGAGACAGGAGGGCCGTTAAGGTTCCAGCCTCCGAGGTGCTCGGCTTGACGCAGGCCCGTGAGAGGCTGCTCGCCGAGGTGATGGAGGAGGGTGAGTTCCCGGCCGCAGACTCCCTGCTCAAGTCTTCCGGGGTGTATGGATTGATTACTCCGAACCTCGTGTTTGATGCCAAGACCACCGATGCGGTGAGCGCCGAGCGGGTCAGCAGCATCTCGCCTACGGGCGGATATATTGCTGCAGGTCAGCTGATTGTGAGCAATGGCGAGTTGATAACGGCAGATGTTGAACAGATACTCGATTCCTATAGGAAAGAATACGAGAGCAGGGTGGGCTCCACCACTTCGTCGTACCTCAACATCCTCGGAGTCTTGCTTGTTGCGTTTATGTTCGTGACCCTGTTCTTCCTCGGGGTGCTGTTCTCCGGGAAGAGTTTCTTCGAGGGTACGCGCTATTATTATCTGGTGTTCGTGTTCGCGCTGTCCACGCTCACCATCACCATCATTTCGAGAATCAATACGGCCTGGTTATTCCTGGCGCCGCTGACGCTTGCCGCGCTTTATCTGCAGGCGTTCGTGCGGGCAAGGGTGATTGTGCCGGTGTACATAGTTTCCATCCTTCCGCTGCTGATTTATGCCGATCACGGCGCGGTGCTTTTCATCGTGTTCCTGGTGGGCGGTATGGTGTCCATCTATTCCTCCCGTTATCTTGTGCACGGTTGGAAGCAGTTCCTGCTGGCGCTGATCAATTTCGGAGCTATGGCGATGGCTTATCTGGCGCTCCACTTTGTCGGAGCCATCAACGACCCCGTCTGGCTGGATATGCTGCGCCTGTTTGTGGCTTCGTTCCTGGCCGTGGCGGGCTATCCGCTCATATATCTGTTTGAGAAGATATTCAACCTCGTGTCCAATTCGAGGTTGGCGGAACTGGCAGATACGTCTTCGCCGCTGCTGCGCGAACTGGAGCAGAAGGCGCCCGGAACTTTCCAGCACTCCCTGCAGGTAATGAATATGGCTGATGCTGCTGCCCGCGCCATCGACGCCAATCCGCTGCTGCTCAGGGTAGGAGCGTTGTATCACGACATAGGCAAGATGTGCAATCCCATCTGCTTCGTGGAGAACGAATCCTTGCTCAACAAGGCCGACGACCAGAAGTACCACAGCCACCTTACGCCCGCGCAGAGTGCCGAGGATATCATCAAGCACGTTACCGACGGTGTAGAGATGGCAAGGAAGAAGAGGCTGCCCGACGTAGTTGTGGATTTCATCCGCACGCACCATGGCAACTCCGTCACCGGCTATTTCTGGGGCAAGCATCTGGCTGCCAGGGGCAGTGCTGATGAGAAACCCAGGTTTACCTATCCCGGCCCTGCTCCCACCACCAAGGAACAGGTTATCCTTATGCTGTGCGACAGTATCGAGGCCGCTTCGCGTACGCTTACCGACTATACGCCGGAGGCGTTCTCCGCTTTTGTTGAGAAGATAGTCCAGGGCAAGGTTGACCAGGGACAGTTCCTGAATGCAGAGATAACCATCAAGGAACTCAACGAGGTGAAGAAGGCTATCAAGGCCTATCTTGCGCAGATGCATCACGGCCGCGTGGTGTATCCTGCAACACGTAAGAAATTTTTAAATCTTAAATAATATTATGAACCTTACCAAGAAACAAATTGACGACCTGAATCTCGAGCTCACTCTTGAGATCGCACCTGAAGATTATGCGGAAACCGTTCGCAAGCACCTGGCAGAACGCAGGCGCACTGCAGAATTCAAGGGCTTCCGCAAGGGTATGGTACCCGCATCCCTCATCAAGAGGGTGTACGGCGAGCAGGCCCTCGTGGATGCGGTCAACGAAGTGGTTACCGAGTCCCTCGACAAGTATATCAACGACAATCAGCTGCATCTTCTCGGCGAGCCCCTTGGCAGCGAGAACCAGCCCGAGGTAGAGTGGGTGGACGGCAATGCCTTCACCTTCGTTTTCGATGCCGCCCTGTCTCCTGAGGTCTCTGTTGCAGTCGATGCCGCCGACGAGATAGTCAAGTACAGCATCACCAGCTCCGCCAAGGAGAAGGCTTCGATGGTGGAGAATATGAAGAAGTTCTACGAGGAGAAGAAGGACGGCGAGGCCAAGAGCGACGAGGAAATCGAGAAAGAGGTTACCGAGCGTCTTAAGGAAGAACACAAGCAGGCCGCCGAGTGGCGTCTGAGCAAGGAAATCCGCGACTTCTACGTGGCCAAGGCCGGCGTCAAGCTCCCCGAGGAATTCCTCAAGAGGTGGCTCTTTGCTGCCAACCAGGGCAAGATTTCCAAGGAGGACATCGAGAAGGATTTCGCAGGCTTCTGCGAGGACTTCAAGTGGCAGCTCGTCCGCGGCAAGATGATGAAGGACTTCGGCTTCGAGATTTCCCACGAAGACCTTGTCGATGCAGCAAAGGCCTATGTCACATACCAGTACGCAATGTACGGCCTTCCTCAGGTGCCGGACGATATGCTTATGGAAGCCGTCGGCAACATTATGAAGGACCGCCGCCAGCTTGAGCGCCTCTCCGAGCAGGTCGAGGACAACAAGGTCATCTCCAAGATCAAGGAGACCGTCAAGTTCAAGGAGAAGAAAATCACCTCCGAAAAGTTCCGCGAACTTTAGTTCTGTCGTTCTGATCGTAGCGAAGGATCCCACAGGTAAAAGATAGGCTTTTTGACGTCTTTAGTCGAGAAATCCGTCAGATTGGGAGCATAGTAGCCCATTCTGACGGATTTTTGGTGTTTTTCCGTCGGGTCGGAGCGGGGGAGGGGGCGGGGTGGAAGATTGTTGATGATTTATGCCGGGGTAGCAGGTGAAGAATTGCCGAAAAATGATTATATTTACGACCATGAAAGAGTATATTGAGCAGAATAGGGAGCGGTTCTTCGAGGAACTGTTTTCGGTGCTGAGGATTCCGTCCGTGAGTGCGAAGGCGGAGCATAAGGCTGATATGTATGCCTGCGCGGACAGGCTGTGCGAACTGTTGATGGAGGCGGGGGCCGACAGTGCCGCTGTGTATGAGACCGATGGGCATCCTGTGGTGTTCGGGCAGAAGATGATTGACCCGAAGCTGAAGACGGTGCTGGTCTATGGTCATTATGACGTGCAGCCGGTGGAGCCGCTGGAGAAGTGGCGTACTGACCCGTTCGAGCCGGTCATAGGCCCGGACGCAACCGGCCGGGAGGCTATCTGGGGCCGCGGGGCCAACGACGACAAGGGGCAGCTGTTTATGCATATAAAGGCATTTGAATACCTGGTTAGCACCGGCCAGCTGAAGGATAACGTGAAGTTCCTGTTCGAGGGCGAAGAAGAGATCGGCAGCCCGTCGCTGCCAGCGTGGATCAAGGCTCACAAGAAGCTGCTCGCCGCCGATATCTGCCTGGTGAGCGACACCACGATGATAAGCGAGAAGGTGCCCTCCATCAACTGCGGTATGCGCGGCCTGAGCTATCTGGAAGTGAAGGTCGTGGGCCCGAACAAGGACCTGCACTCCGGCCACTACGGCGGAGCGGTCGCAAACCCCATCCAGGTGCTCTGCGAGATGATTTCCACCCTGATTGATGCTGACGGCCGCGTGACGGTTCCAGGGTTCTACGACAAGGTGGTGGAACTTTCGCGCGCCGACCGCAAACTGCTGGCCAAGGCTCCGTTCGACCTTAAGGAGTACAAGGAGTTCCTCGATATCGACGCCGTGCGTGGCGAGAAGGGCTACACCACCCAGGAGCGCACCGGCATCCGCCCGTGCCTCGACGTATGCGGCATCTGGGGCGGCTACACCGGCGAGGGCGCCAAGACCGTGCTGCCCAGCGAGGCTCACGCCAAGATATCGATGCGTCTGGTGCCCAACCAGCGCAGCGGCGAGATTACGAAGCTCTTCGAGCGTCATTTCAAGAAGATAGCGCCCAAGTGCGTGAAAGTTGAGGTCAAACCCTGCGAGGGCGGCGACGGCTTCCTGATCCCCATCAGCAGCAGCGCCTACAAGGCAGCAAGCCGCGCCATCGCGGAGGTTTACGGGATCGAACCCGTGCCTTCCCGCGGCGGCGGCAGCATCGCCGTCCTTGCCGAGGTGCAAAAGATACTCGGCATCGACCCGCTCCTGATGGGCTTCGGCCTGGAGCGCGACACCATCCACTCACCTAACGAGAGTTACCTGCTGAAGCAGTTCTTCGGCGGTATGGAAAGCATAGCGTTGTTCTATAAATACTGGGAGTAATGAAAAAGATTCTTATCATCGCGCTGGCGTTCGTCGCTGCAGCGTGTTCCTACGGCAAGAGTGAATATGCCAACAGGGCGGATGCTATTGCCGCGCAGATTCACAATCCGGATTCAAAGTACGTGGTGGTTGCCTGCCACCGCGGCGACTGGCGCAACTTCCCTGAGAACTCCATCCCGGCCATCGAGAGCATTATCCGAATGGGCGCGGACATTATGGAACTCGACCTCAAGATGACGTCCGACTCCGTGCTCGTGCTCAGCCACGATGCGGACGTAAAGCGTTGCACCAACTTCAGCGTCGTGTTCAAGGGCGAGCCCGGCAAGAGCGCGAAAGTCAAGGATCTCACCTACGAGGAGATACAGCGCCTCAGCCTCAAGCGGGCACACGGCGTGGCGATAGATACCCTTCATATGCCGACGCTCCGCGAGGCTCTGGAGTGCTGCAAGGACCGTATCTGCGTGAACGTGGACCAGGGCTACGAGTTCTACGACCAGGTGCTGGCTATCACCGAGGAACTCGGTGTGACCGACCAGGTCCTCATCAAGGGCAAGAAGCCCATCGAGGTGGTCGCCGCGCACGAAGCAGCCTACGAGCACAATATGATGTATATGCCCATCGTGGATATCCAGAAGCCGAAAGGCATCGCTCTGCTCAACTCCTACCTGGAGCAGGGCGTCGTGCCCCTGGCCTACGAGGTCTGCTGGCAGAATAACGACGACGGCGCATTCGAAGACGCCTGCCATAAGATATTGGCCCAGGGCTCTAAGATATGGGTGAACACCATCTGGGCGAGCCTTTGCGGAGGCGACGGCAATGACGATGACGCCGCCTACGTGGCCGAAGACCCCGGCAAGGTGTATCAGCAGTATCTGGATGCGGGCGTCTCGATGATCCAGACCGACCGCCCGTCGCTGCTCATCCCCTGGCTGAAGAAGCAGGGCCGCCACAGCCTTGGCCGCCTGTAAATCATTATTGTATAGTTGAGCAATAATCGTTACATTTGTGCAAACCGCATAATATATGGCACTTATCAAATCAATTTCCGGCATCCGCGGAACCATCGGAGGCCCTGTAGGGGACAATCTTACCCCCGTTGATATCGTAAAATTCACCTACGCATACTGCAAATGCCTGAAGGAACGCAAGCAGCCCTTCGGCGACCGTTATAAAGTGGTAGTGGGCCGCGACGCCCGCCTCAGCGGCGAGATGGTGGAGCAGCTGGTGATAGGCACACTGATTGCCTGTGGCGTCGATGTGGTACGCTGCGGCTTCGCCAGCACGCCGACCACCGAACTGGCCGTCACCTTCAGCAACGCCGACGGCGGCATAATCATCACCGCCAGCCACAACCCGCGCCAGTGGAACGCCCTCAAGCTCCTGAACGAGCACGGCGAGTTCCTCACCGCGGTGCAGGGCCAGGCCATACTGGATTGCGCCGAGAGCGGCGACTTCGACTTTGCACCCGTTGACGACCTGGGCGTAATCGAAGATCACGATTTCACCGACGAGCACATCGATGCCGTACTCAAACTGGAGGCGGTCGATGCAGAGGCCATTCGCGCCGCCGGCTTCACGGTGGTGCTGGATGCCATCAATTCCGTGGGCGGAATCATTATGCCGCGCCTGCTGGGGCGCTTGGGCGTCAAATGTATAACCCTCAATGGCGACCCGACTGGCGACTTCGCCCACAACCCCGAGCCGCTTCCGAAGAACCTCGTCGAGCTAAGCGAGACAGTAGTGAAGGAGAAGGCCGACCTGGGCGTGAGCGTCGATCCGGATGTTGACCGTCTGGCCTTCATCTGCGAGAACGGCGAGCCCTTCGTTGAGGAATACACCCTCGTGAGCGTTGCCGACTACCTGCTCGATGATGCCGTTAAGCGTGGCGTCAAGCCGCTCGCGACCGTGTCCAACCTCAGCAGCAGCCGCGCCCTGCGCGACGTCACCGAGGCCCACGGCGGCACCTATTACGCATCGGCCGTCGGCGAGGTCAACGTAACCACGCTGATGCACAAGGTGGGCGCCCTCATCGGCGGCGAGGGTAACGGCGGCGTCATCTATCCCGCCTCGCACTGCGGCCGCGACGCTATGGTCGGAGTGGCCCTGTTCCTCAGCCAGCTTGCCCATAAGAAGATGAGTGCCAGCGCCTACAAGGCAACGCTCCCGCAGTACTTCATCGCCAAGAACCGCATCGACCTGAGCGACAGCGCCCTTATCGACCGCATCCTGAACGCGATGAAGGAGCACTACAAGGACGAGAAGGTCAACACCATAGATGGCGTGAAGATTGATTTCGAGGCCAGCCGCAGATGGGTACACCTGCGCCGCTCGAACACCGAGCCCATCATCCGCATCTATTCCGAGGCCCCGACCGCCGAGGCTGCAGAGGCACTGGCCGCCGAAGTGGTGGCCCTTGCCCAGAGCATCATCGGCAATGTTTAGCTTCCGTACCACGCCGATAGGGGAGCAGCTCGACCGCAGCCTCACTGAGGGCCGCGTGGCCTGTTTTTGCACCCCCAACTGCTGGGACAGCGCCAGCCGTTCCTACCTCTGCGACCTTTTCCGTCAGAGGGGGAATCTGGTGCGCGTATTCGGCCCCTCAGGTGCGGAATTCGGATCCGAATCAGGCCATATAGACTTCAGCGCCGCAGATTTGGAAGGCCTCGATGCCGTGGTGGTGGAGATTCAGGACGTCGGTTCGCGGTATTTCGGATACACCCGCGACGTGCTGCGCCTGCTGAGTTTCCGGGCGCGTATGGAGGAAGGCCCGTCAATCTATATAGTTGACCATATCAACCCCGCAGGCCGCGTGGTAGAAGGTACGATTCCCGTTCTGGAGCCCGAGTCGTGGACACCTAAAGTGGCTCATCGCCATGGACTTACGCTGGCGGAGCTGTGCAACCTCTGGTGCTCCGAGATAGGCGCGAAGTTCCCGCTCCACATCATCTCTGCTCTGGCGGGGGAAGTGGGCAAGGACCTGCTGCCGTGGACCATACCTCCGGCACCGGATATCCCCGGCCTCTTCACCTGCGATATGTACAGCGGCGGCGGCCTCTGGAGCGCCACCTCCGTCACCGCAGGCATCGGCACCGCACGCCCCTACGAGTACGTTGGCGCGCCTTACCTCAGCAACGCCTCCATCCCCCCGAGCCCGCAGGGCGTGCTTATGCGCCCCTGCTCGTTCGTGCCGTCGTATGGAATGTACGCCTGCGAGGTCTGCCACGGGTGGCAAATCATCCTCCTGCCTGGCGCGCAGTACCACTCGCTGCTGCATACCGTCCAGCTGATGCGCTGGATAGCCGACCGGGATTCCCGCTTCGAGATTACCCCGGAACTGCTCGCGCGCATCAACGATCCCGTCATCACCGAATACCTGCGTGGCGGAATCACCTTCGACATAGTACAGGAACACGTTAAACTCGAGGAGCAGAAGTGGATTCGCAAGGCAAAGCGTTTCCTGCTCTACGAAGACGCCCCGTACAGAATCAAATAACCGATTTACATAGGAAAAAGAACGACATTCCCAAGTATATCGTCAGCAGGGATATGGCGATGGAACTGGTGAAGACTACGCAAATCCTTCCGTAACACGCTTGTAAATTCGCAAATAATCATTATCTTTGCGGCCGATTTTTTAAAACTAGTTTTATGAAAGAAGGAATCCATCCCGAAACCTACCGACTTGTAGCTTTCAAGGATATGTCCAACGAAGACGTGTTCATCACCCGCAGTTGCGCCAACACCAAGGAGACGATAACTATTGAGGGCGTTGAATATCCTCTCGTGAAGCTTGAGATTTCCAACACATCTCACCCTTTCTACACCGGCAAGATGAAGATCGTCGACACCGCCGGCCGTGTGGACCAGTTCTACCAGCGTTACAAGTCCCGCAAGAAATAATTGCTTGTGAAGATTATAGGTTGAAAGAGGCAGACCCCAATCGGGCCGGTCTCTTTTTTTTGTGTGGAATTATTCCTAATTTTGGGATTGCAAGCAAAGCCATTTTTATGTACAGATTGCGTTACACGCCCCCCGAGGCGGAGATTCAGGCGTATGTGAGTTATGATATGCTCGCATACAGCTACAATTCCGACAACAATTCAGAATACATAGATTATGAAGACGGCGGACTTATTTAAGAAGATAAGCGCCGTCGCAGCGGCGGCGCTGGCCCTGGCCGGGTGCTCCGGCCTGGAAGTGGAGGTCTCTGAGCCCATTCAGCCCTTCATCCTTACCATTGAGAATCAGGAGACCAAGGCGATACTCGATTCCGACGCCAACGGCTATTTCGCCCAGTGGGAGACCAACGACCGTATGGGAACCGTGGTGGTGACCGGCAGCAGCCTCACGGCCGGCAGTTCCACTATCACCCCCGGCTCTCCGGCCTCGGTGGCGGTGTACAACGGCTACAAGAAGTTCAAGGGCGGGGAAGAGGTCTATGCCTACTATCCCTTCAGCGCCGACACCAAGACCCTTTCGGCCAAGATGTCCATACCCGCGGAGCAGTCGCAGTCGGGCCTGGTATTCGATTTTGACGCTATGCCGATGGTGGGTGGTAAGTACGTCATACCCGACGCCCTCGACAGTATGACTTACCCCGTCAGCGGAAAGCTCTGTATGGCCAACATGGCCTCGGTCGCCGAATTCCGCATCTACGCCGGCAGCTCCGAGTTCGCGGGTGAGAAGATTACGTCCGTGAGTTTCAGCGCCGATGCGCCCATTGCCGGTAGCTTCAGTGTTGACCTGGCCGGTGTGAATATCTACGATCCTTCGACCCTGGCCATCTCCGGATATTCGGCAACGGCCGTCACCACTTCGGTGGCCAACTCCCCGGAACTTCATTCCGCAGCCGCCGACGCCATCAAAGTCTATATGATATTGGCTCCGGGCACCTACGGCGGCACCGTTTCCGTATCTACCGACAGGGCGGTGTACAGGTTTCCTTTGAAGTCGCAGCAGACCTTCAAGCGTTCGTCGATACGCTCCCTGGGAGTCAACCTGAGCACCTGCAAGGACATCGTGCCCCTGAGCAATGAGGGCGCCGTAACCGTGAGCAAGACGATTTACGAGATGCTTGACGCCCAGGGCCAGGGCTCCGTGTCCAACGGCACCGTGGTCCCGTCTCTCATAATGGACGAAGTCATCACCATTTCCACCACCGGCACCGGCAACAGCGGCAAGGTGTATGGAACCGCCCCGAACCGCGACTGGCGCCTATACACCGCAGGAGGTGGCAATATCGTGATTTCGGCTGCATCCGGGTTCGAACTGCGCGAGGTGACTGTCACGCACGATAAGACCTCCGCCTCTGCGAGCGCCTATACCTTCGGCGGGCCTGCCTCCGGCGTTCCGCAGGCTGTTTCCGGTTCGACCGTATCATTCAATATGATGTCGGGGAATATGAAAGTCACCGCCGTCTCGGTAACCTACGTGCCTTCATCTACGCCCACGCCTCCTACGCCGCCCAATCCGGGTCCGACCGGCGGCACCGCCTATCTGGGATGCTACGAGATTCCGGCGCTCACTGTTACGGGGTCGTCTTCCGGCACAGAAACCTTCGGGGAGACTTCCTGGTACCAGTTCGACCTGGAGCAGACCGCTCTCAAGGTCGTCACCCACACCTTCGCGTACGATGGCAGGGTAGTGCGTAACTACACTTCGTGCGTGCACAGGGACAAGCGCTGCGCAGTCTGGGTGGCTTATGCAATGCATTACGGCCCTTACCCTAACAACGGGGTCGGCAGAGGCTCCTTCAGCGTGGAGACCAGTTACGATCCCGCCATTCCTGCGTCGTGGCAGTCCAGCGGTTCCACCAGCGACTACAACGGTGGCAACGGCTACGCCCGCGGGCACCTGTGCGCATCTGCCGACAGGCTTACCACGCGCGAGGCCAACGACCAGACCTTCTATTATACCAACCAGGCGCCGCAGTGGCAGAACAGCTTTAACAGCGGTGTGTGGTCGACTTTGGAAGCTCGTGTGAAGACCATGACCCCTTCGGGGACGACTATGCTTTATGTGATAACCGGCGTGTTGTACGAGGACACTATTACCACGTTGCCTTCTAGCAGTCTGAACGTGCCCATCCCTTCGCACTTCTACAAGTGCATTATGCGTTGCACGTTCAACGGCTCAGGTCAGGTAACTGGCGCCCAGGGCATTGCCTTTGTGTACACGAACGAAGCCCACACCGGCAACTACTACGATGCAGCTTATGTCACTACCATTGACGCCATAGAGCAGCGGGCCGGCTTCAACTTCTTCGCCATGGTCCCCGACGAGTTCGAAAACGCCGCTGAAGCCAACTCCACCGCCACCTGGTTCACCACCGGATCGGCAAATCCGTAATAGAAGGGCCCATACTGCGCTTCTGAATAATGTGAAAACATCGGAGCCACACCGACTTGGGTATGGCTCCGTTTTCGGTATGTACTTTTTACATGGTATACACATAACTAGAGTGCTAGTTCCACCTCAATGGATATTTGCGTGTATTTTGCTATCTTTTCTGGAGCTATACCATCGGCAAGCATGGCTTTGGCCATGTCCAGATATTCCACACACCTTTCAACATATCCTTCAACATATCCTTCGACATATCCTTCAACATATCCTTCTATAAATCCTTCGGCATAATCTCCATCTAAGCCTTTAGCCCTAACTTGGTTTATGGCATTTTTTCTGGCTATGTCTAAAAGGTTATTGTATTTTTCGGCGCCAAATAGGGCCTTCGCGTCAATCATCGGATTGACATACATGGGGTAGGAAACGGAATAATCCATAACGCTATAAGGGTTAAGATAAACAATACGCACCGCGGAGTTTCCACGGCGGTGCTGCGTTACCCTTATAGAGGCTCGGGATCAGGTACCATGTCCCGGATATGCGACTCTGGACGACACTGCCGCAGCCTGACAT
>DBYB01000018.1:1452-2217 GCA_002309995.1 Bacteroidales bacterium UBA1197 | reverse complement strand
GGTCCCCGCACGCAAGGGGGTTACGAACCAACCCTGAATCCCTTCAAAGCCAACTATGGTGCTAAGATAGGGATTATTCTGGATTGATGCAAACTGATTTTGCCACCGTTGGCCGATTATCGGCAAGAAACTACCTTTTATACAGCCCTACTTCGCTCAGGATTGGGGGTGCATAGGAGGAGGTTATGCAAAGACGTATGCGCCTAGCTGTGCAGTCGCTGGTGGGGATAATCCGTTTGTAGCCGNNNTTCCCTCTGCGATGGTTTCCCACCCGCCGCTTTGCTGGGCCTCTACGCGGAAGGCACTTACACGCTGCCCAAGCGGGATGTATTCCTGCACCATCACAAGGTTGAAGGTCCGTTCCTGAGGAAGCTCAATTTCCAGCGCCGGAGTAGAGCAGTAGGTGTCGAAATCGCCGTCCAATAAGGCCGCAGGGCCCTTGGCATCGCCGGCAAGGTTACGGCCGAACACCTGGTCCCTCCATGCGCGGAATTCCATCAGCCGTACTGAATCGGCCTTATGGATTCGGCCGATCTTATCGGGCGGAACGTTGAGAAGCAGGAGGGAATTTCGGCCCACGCTGGAAAGCCAGATGTCCTGGAGCTCTTCCAACGACTTGACGGCGTTGTTTTCGCTTTCCCTCCAGAACCAGCCCGGCCTGATGGAGACATCCGTTTCGGCGGGAATCCATTCCGTCCCGTGCACGTTGCCGCTTTGAAGCGTGTCCGTTGGCGGCGCTCCGGCACCTGGCGTAAAACCTTGGGT
>DBYB01000018.1:0-1405 GCA_002309995.1 Bacteroidales bacterium UBA1197 | reverse complement strand
CAGGGCCGATGTCGCTGAACATCACGGCCTGCGGACTAAGCTCCCGTACGGTTTTCCAAAAGGACGGCCAGTCGTATTCCTGGCGTTTTCCCGAGGGGCCTTCCCCGCACGCACCGTCAAACCAATGTTCGAAGACAGGGCCGTAGTTACCGCCGTGAATCTCTCTCAGTGCCTGCATGTAGATATCGTTGTACTGAGGCGTTCCGTATGCGGGATGATTTCGGTCCCAGGGAGAAAGATATACGCCGAATTTGAGCCCATACTCCCGGCATGCTTCTGAGAGTTCCTTCAGGACGTCGCCTTTCCCGTCCCGCCAGCTGCTTTGGGCTACCGTATGCGTGCTTGTTGCCGATGGCCAAAGGCAGAACCCGTCATGGTGCTTAGCCGTGATAATAATGCCTTTCATGCCTGCATCGGCCGCAATCCTGGCCCACTGGCGGCAGTCAAGAGCCGTTGGACAGAACATGTCTTCCGATTCCGTTCCTTCCCCCCATTCCGCTCCGCTGAAGGTGTTCGGCCCAAAGTGGACGAACATGTTGTACTCCATCTTCTGCCATTCCATCTGTGCCTGGCTTGGGATGGGCCCGTAAGGCTGTGGCTTGCAGGCAATGACGGCTAGAATTGCCGTTATTGTAAGGACTCTGGCCGATTTTACTGTCATTTCCAATCTTTTTGCGAAGATAATCATTCTTCTTCAATTCAGCCACTGCTGTTGGTTGAGGCTTTATCAGAAGCTTTGGAAGCTTGACCAGTTGGTGTTGGACTCGGCAGACTGCTCGATGCCGGAGCTGTCGTCGCCGGGGAGGTTGTGGAAGAGGTTCAGGCCCGTCCACTGCTCTATCTGGTCCACGCTCACTACGTTGGCGGCGTCATTGTAATGCTCTGTGCTTTCGTACTCCCTGTGGTCGAACCAGAAGCCTATGGCCTTTGCCGATGTCACAGCACCGTTTACGTTACGCTTTACCTTGAGAATGGCCTTCCAATAATAATTGGGGATGGGCAGTTCGGAGGGATTGGCTTTGCTATCGGCCCCATGCAGATAGTTGATGGTTTCCGAACCTCCGACCTTGCGGTAGGCAGGGCCGGTGACAACGTACACCGTATCCGTTGCGTTTGTAACCAGATTGCGCACCGCCGTCTCAAGACTGCCCCAGATGCTGCCGTTGAACTTATTCTGCAACTGAGGCGTCTGGTTGGTGGAATAGTAGGTGTGCAGGTTCATCGTGTCATCGCTCTTTCGGCTGGCGTTGGGGCACTGATGTCCGCGGGCATAAGCCGATGCATTGTACATAGTCCCGTAGCTGTTGCTCACGATATTTACCTGCTTGTTGTTGGCGATATTTGGATTATATCTCCAGCTGGAAGTGCTTGCACTCCCGCTCTTGTGCGTGCCGCAGAGCGGATA
>DBYB01000039.1 GCA_002309995.1 Bacteroidales bacterium UBA1197 | reverse complement strand
ACACAGGGTTTTGCGCATGAGCCCATATTCAGTGTTCAAGGTCTAGCGTTCAAACCATAGACCTTGAACAGGAAATTACGAAAAACGCCAACCACAAGGGCTGGCGTTTTTGTTAAACGAAAAATATGAAACTGAGAGCAAAAGCCAGTCTTGGTCTTTGCTCTCAGGCTCTTGCTGGCAGGAGAACACGCCTGCCATTAAACATATTAAGTAATAATAGAATAAAGGCGGTACGCGATAGCATTAGTCCTTAGCACCTGAGAAGGTGAACATATATCCGCCTGTAGTAAGATAACTGATATGAATCTGTTTGCCAGCGATTGTAGTATTAATGTTGTATACTGTTTCAGAACTTAAGGTATAGGTCTCTCCGGTCTTTGTCACATTAAAGTTGGCGGAACCATCTAAAAATTCAGCCGTCATCGTTACAACAGTTTTAGAGACGCGACTAATTCTAACCACATATGCATCTTCAATGGTCTCCGTACCATAATGAAGTTTGCCAGTGTATACTCCACTAACTATTGTTCCGTAATCGTCATTGATGACAGGTTCAGGGTCTGGATTGACTACCTCGCAGGAAAGGACGGTCATTGCCGTAGCTAAAGCTAAAAAAAGAGCAACAAATCTTTTCATTTTGTTAAATATTTAAAGGTTTAAAATTGTTATTATGAAGACTTCCATAAAAAGGCACAAATAACCACTTTTATCTACACATCAAATTCCCACCATCACTTGACGGGAGTGATTATGACCTACTCACAATCAAAAGAATGATGCTTGGATTTTCGCAAATATAATACAATTTTTAATTTTGACAATATTTTACTACAGGTAACAGTGCCCTCTGAGTTGTACAAAGCTTACAATATTTTTGCGATATGTTAGTTGAAAACCGGCTTTAAACCGATTTTTTCTCCTGTGCTCCAAAATGCGCATAGGAGATACGGATGTGACTGAGAGACAGGAGATTACGAAAAACACCAACCGCAGTGGCTGGCGTTTTGTTCAACAAAGCGACCTGGTCTTACCTCTTCTTGTAGGTGTAGGTTTGGTCGGAGATGAGGATGCCGAGGGTGAGGTTGGAGCGAAGGACCATTTCCTTGCGGGTAACGCTTACGAGGTCGTACAGGTTGGAGCCGTTGATAAGGAAGTCCGGGTCGCGGAACTCGAAGGAATACTCGGTCTGGCGGTTGCCGCTCACAACGGTGTAAGTGTTCTCTCCTATAATAATGGATTCGCCGCTCTTCTCGGTGGTAGTCTTGGTGCCGTCGGTGAAGACGGTTGTCTCGGAAACCAGATCCCAGGTGCCGACCAGGTTCTTCGTGGTGACGTTTTTAATCTCTCCGTCGCAAGAGGACAGGGCTGCAGTCATAAGCAGCACCGTCAAAGCATAGATGAACTTTTTCATAACGCCGGCAAAGTTAGTCAATTTTTTATAATCCTAACGGCAGCGGGCCCGGGGTCTCCTTCAGCACAGGCGGCGGCAGGGGAGGACACATTGTGACCTGAGGCTTCTCAGGTATGCGTCCCCAGGCGGGAGCTGCGTTTCCGCTCTTGTCGCGCACGGGGTCAATGGCGACATCCTTGTCGTAGAAGGCGTTCAGGTCGAAGGTCTCGCCAGACAGGCTCATAATGCGCTTGACAATCAGCATACGCTGCCAGCAGGAGAAGTACTGGCGGTTGTCTATCATACAGCTGATGCGCTCGGAGCGCCAGCGGCCCAGCGCACAATTGTCGCCTCCCTGGAACTTGCCGACGCGCGCGGCGTAGATATCGTAAGGATTAGGATTGTCCGTGCACAGAGCCCGGCGGGTCATCAGCTCATCAAGGACTTCGGTCTGCCAGGGCACTGCATCGTAGGTTCCGGAAACGTTGAGTCCCATAGGCACGGTCCAGGAATGGCTGCCTATCGTCTCGCTCGTTGCTGAGGTGTAACCGCCCCAGTATTCGTCGCTAAGGCGTCCGAATCCGTGGCCGCCGAACTCGTGAATGACCACATTGCGCCAGTCGCCGATAGAAGAACCGCACTCGTCATATATGGACTGAGGCGTGGAGATAACACTGGCGCCGGGCTCCTCACTGGAGGCCGTGGTTCCGGGATGGCCCCACCCCATTGACGTCCCGCCATAAACATAGGGAACGTGGCCGATGCAGGAGCCGTCCGACCAGTTCCAGCAGATGCCGCCGTAGCGGGTGTCGTTGATCAGCATAAGGACTGGCACTTCTTCAATAGGAATCTCTCCACGGTAAACTTCCGGGCAGCGGACGGAAACGAAGGAGAAAGCCTTGTTGGCGTTAGAGCTCATATCTCCGTAACTGTCTGCTCCCCAGCTGGAACCGAAGTAAGTGTCGTGATACTCCGTGATATTGCCGTTCCCGTCGGTCTTGGATGCGCCGGAGTCGTTGGATACTGCGTGCATGATGTACACGTTGAAGTAGTCGCGGTAAGTCTTGTACGGCTCGGTGGCGAAGAGTGCGTCCACGGCCTGCTTTGCCCGCGCCGTAAACAAATCCTGCTCGGAAGCCTTGAACGCCTCCGCGATAACCGCAATGCAAACGGGCTTGGCGCCCTTGGTGTGAGTCATATACTGCTCCACGCCATCAGGAAGACCGCCGAAGGTCTCGTTCAGAGTGATGGTGCCGAAGTCGGTAATGCGTGAGCGGTTGAGCGTGAGGGTCTTGTCCGATATCTTGGTGATGGGCTCATCGGCAGAATTGAAGAACTGCATCGAGAAGCCGTTCGAGGTGCCGGGGGCCAGAGCGATGTAATAATCCACGCCCGCCTTGAAGTCGCCGGTCAGTTCCACAGATGACTGCGGCCCGCCATAAGTGGTCGTGAACCAGACATTCATATTGAACTCTTGGGTCTCGGGGTAGTATGTGCCGTCGCCTGCGATGTTGACGTTGGCGCTGAACCGTACCCTTTTTACCTGTCCGGCACTGCTTCCGGCCAACCTGAATTTGAGCAGGGCATACAAGTTCTTGAACTTCAGCAGACCGTCGCTGATATCCTCGGTATAAGCCGAAGATTGAAGCATGCCGCGCTCCACTCCGCCGGCTACGGCGTTCTGTGTGGTGGGTATGCAGATTGGCAGGGCCAGGCCGTTGTAATTGCCGAATCCGTAGAATCTGGAGGCAGGATAAACGGCAATGAACGGTGTTAATTCGCCGAAATTATACTGGCTTGTGGCAAAAACCGCCTCGGAGGTTCCTCCGTCCTGGGTCGTCAGGGTCATATGCCCGTACTGGTTGCCGGAAAAATAGGACAACTCTATCTGGTCGCCGGCCTCCCAGAGCACGTCGGCGTGCGTGCCGGCGTCGTTCATCGAGAGGTAGGTCTTGGTGCTCTCTTCGTCGAAGGAAGCGTGGAGCACAGTTGCTCCCTCAACCTCTATGGAAGGGGTCTGAATCTCGAAACCCTCTTTTTCGCAGGAAGCGAGGCAGACGCCGGCCGCTGCGGCCAACGCTGCAAGAATCAGTCTCTTTCTCATAGCCAGTTAGTATCAGGTGCTATTACGAAGCCGGTCTCGAAAGGGTCTGTGTCGTAGCCCTCGTGGCTGGCGGCCAGGAACCCCAGGCGGGCCTCCATCGGCTCGCAGCAGGAATCCGGGATAATATATTTCTTTCTCATAATGAGTGGTATTTGATCAGTCCGTCGATAGGTTCGGGGAGGAAACACCCCGTGCGCACGCCCTCTTCCGAGCACAGCCGCACGAAGATGTCCTTGCAGGCGCAGCCGAAGCCCCCCACCACGCCCACGGGGTAGCGCGCGGTGTCGTAGCGCTTGAGCGCCCTACGGATGAACGACCGGAAGTTGCCGTCCACCAGTTCGCGCACGTACTCGCTGCTGCCGTAGTGCGAAAGGATGAACGGAGCGAAGCTCCCAAGGAAGCCCGCCGGCGACTCGCTGCGGTACACTCCTGCCACGATTCCCTCGTAGCTCGAATCGTAGCGCGACTCGAAGTCGGAGGCCACGTCCGAGGGCACGAGCCCCTTGATATAATCGGCCAGGAACAGCTTGCCAAGAGCCGCGCCGCCGCCCTCGTCGCCTATCACGTAGCCGCCTGAGCGCACCTTCTGAGAGACGTCAGACCCGTCGTAGAAGCAGGTGTTGGAACCGGTGCCGATTATGGCGGCGATTCCCGGTTCGTGTCCGCAAACGGCGCGCGCCGCCGCAACGAGGTCTGTGCAGATTTCGACCTCCCCTACGCTGGCCCGGGAGCGAATCAAGCTCTCGAGCTGGGTGCGTATTTCCTGTGTGACGATGCCGGCGGTGTAGAAATAGATGCCGTCCAGGGCCTCGCGTCCGAACTCCTGCAGGCCGGCGGCTATGGTCTCCAGATTATGCTCCATAGAGGCCGTGGACACGTTGATGCCTGCCAGCAGCTTTCTCTGCAGCTGCTCGCCGGAAGGGGCAATCAGGCGCCAGTCACTTTTGGTGGCGCCGCTTTCTACTATTATTATCATCCCGAATCTGAATTAAACCTCGGGGGCGCTTGCAAACTCCTGCAGGAAGCGGAGGTCGTTCTCGAAATAATGGCGAAGGTCGTTGACCCTCCACTTGAGCATCGCGATACGCTCCAGGCCCATTCCGAACGCGAATCCGCTGTATTTCTTTGAGTCGATGCCGCTGGCTTCCAGCACGTTGGGATCAACCATACCGCAGCCGAGAATCTCCAGCCAGCCGGTTCCCTTGCAGATATTGCAACCCTTGCCGTGGCAGATGTTGCAGCTTACGTCAACCTCTGCGGAAGGCTCGGTGAAGGGGAAGTACGACGGACGCATACGGATCTGAGTCTCCGGCCCGAACATCTCGCGGGCGAAGAGCAGGATAGCCTGCTTAAGGTCGGCGAAAGTCACGCCCTCGTCGATGTAGAGACCCTCCACCTGATGGAAGATGCAGTGCGCGCGGGCGCTGATGGCCTCGTTGCGGAACACGCGGCCGGGGCAGATAACTCGAATGGGAGGGGTCATCTTCTCCATCGTGCGCACCTGCACGCTGGAAGTGTGCGTGCGGAGCAGCAGCGGATTGAGATGACCTGCAGACACGAAGAAAGTGTCCTGCATATCGCGGGCGGGGTGGTTGGCGGGGAAGTTGAGGGCCTCGAACACGTGGTAGTCGTCTTCGATCTCGGGTCCTTCGGCTACATCATACCCGAACTTGCGGAAGATATCCACAATCTCCTGACGAACGATGCTGACAGGATGCCGCGAGCCCAGTTCATACGGGTCGCCGGGCATACTGAGGTCCTGGCGGGGGCCGGAGGAGGCGCCATCGTCGGCGGTGCCTGCCTTGAGTTCTTCAATCCTGGCCTGCACTCTCTGTTTCAGCTCGTTGAGGGGCTTGCCGAACTCGGCCTTCTGGGCCTTGTCTATGCTGCGGAATTCCTCGAAGAGGGCGGTAACCTCGCCCTTCTTGCCAAGGAAGCGCACGCGCGCCTCTTCTACCTCTTTCTGAGTCTTACACTTGAGTTCTTCTAGCTGCTGAAGTATCCTGTCAATGTCTTCCCTTTTCATTTCCTGGCTTTTTTGTTCTTTTTCTCTGCCCGCTTATCGCGTGCCTTTTTATTCCTTGCGGCTCCGTATTTCTCGTACTTGGCCCACTGTTCGTCGTTGAATATCTTGCGAAAAGACTGGTAAATCTGCTCCATCCACTTGTCCTGCACATCGTAGAAGAGGTCTGCGTTGGACATCTTGGCCGCCGACATACGGGTAAACTCATCCTGCATTGCCTTGTAGTCGTGCGTGAGGATGCTGTCTACGTAGAACACCTGCCAGTCGTCCAGATTCAGCTGGTCAGTCAGGCGCTCCACCTCTTTTTCGATGGCCTCGTAAAACTCCTTCTCCATCTGCTCCGGGGACTTCGGTCCCTCCTGCGCTTTCATCAAAAATGAGCACGCAAGCAGGCAGATTGCAGATATGAGCAGCGCTTTTTTCATATGGATGGCAAAGATACGAAAATTTTTAACGTTGTTCCAGCACCGGACCGTTGTCGTTGACTACGGCACGCTTCCAGCGTTCATTGTATCCGTGATACTTGATTCCCTTGGGGATACCCTCAGAATACTCGGAGTGCACGAAGCGGCCGTCGGCGTCCTGGGCCTTCTCGTTGCCGTCGATGAACTTCACCAGCAGCATCTGCTCCAGGGCCACCCATTTGCCGAACTGCTCCTGAGCGGTGTTCACACTGAAGCGGGTGAGGCGGCGCAGAGCCCTGCGTTTGCCCATCTTGACCAGCTTGGCGTCCATTTCCGGCACGGCCTCGTCAATCATACGGTTCTCGAAGGCGTCTATCTCGGCCCGCACCACAGGCTCCATTGCGTCGTACATACGGTAGCAGGAGTTTGTGACGCGGTTGTTGATCCAGAACTGCGAAGTAGGGCTGTAGTGCAGCATATCGCCGTTGCCCTCGCGCAGGCACTCCGGAATCTTCTTGGTGTTAACGTAAATCGGTGTGAGATAAGATGTTGCCGCATCGTCGCAGCCAAACCACACGAGGGCACCCACCATATCGGGCAGCCAGCCGCGGGACTGCGCCACGAACCAGAATCCCGTCTGCTGCGTGGCGATTGCGCGTTCGTTCACGTAAGTTTTGCCGTCCACCTTGAAGCTCATAGGCCTCCAGCGGTAAGGGCAGGCGTTTCCGCCGGCGCCGATATCGACACGCATATCCATAGGCGTGCCCTCGAAGTGGTCGCGCATCACGTCTGCTACGTCTTTCACGCCGATTTTGCGGGACGGCTTGACGAAGAGCGGCATCTCACCTTTGAGGTCGTACCCCATTGCGTACTCCAGCCAGTCCGAGGCGGGACGGGTGACTTCCTTGTCGCCGTCCATATAGGTGAACTGCCCGTCGCAGAGGATATTGAAGGCAGCCCAGGCACGGGCGTCGCAGGCACGGGCGCCTCCGAAGTCGAGCGGATTGTATGCGTCACGGAAGCTGAATTCCTCATCGGGGCCCTCGTACCAACCCATCGAGCGGGCGTATTCGGCCACGTCGGGGGCGTACAGGCAGTTCTCCGGGTCATTCCATGGGAAGCGGGTGATGCGGCACTGGTTGGCGTGGGCGCAGATGTATCCGTCGGGAACGCGGCGCGCAACCCAGACGATGCCCTTGTTGCCGCCGGAGCCCTTGCCCACGAGATCCATCACCCAGGCCTCCTCCGTGTCGGCGATGCTGAAGCTCTCGCCCTCCGAAGGGTAGCCGTACTCGTTGGCCAGGTCCACTATGGTCTGGATGGCCTCGCGAGCCGTGCGGGCGCGCTGGAGCGTTACGTAAATCAGTGAACCGTAGTCCATTATACCCAATGTATCGACCTGCTCCTCGCGGCCGCCCCAGGTGGTCTCGCCTATGATAAGCTGATGCTCGTTCATATTGCCCACGGTCTGGAATGTGCGGGCGACCTGGGCGATCTCGCCGAGCGGCTTGTTGGTGTCCCACTCCCGGATGGCAAGGCGGGAACCAGCGGCCCAGCGTGCGGCGGGCCGGAAGTACAGTTCGCCGAACAGCATATGCGAGTCGGCGGCATAGGATACCATACAGGAACCGTCCTTGCTGGCCCCCTTGGATACGATAACGTTTGAGCAGGCGCCTGCCTCAAAACTCAGCGCGGTGGCTGCAGACAGGGCGATAATCAGGAGTATGCGTTTCATATTGAATTACTTACACTTTTTCTTTACGGCCGCTCTTGCGGGAGCGCTCGGCGGCGAATCCCATCACGTGGCTCTCGATGGACACGTCGATGGTGCTGGAGAGCTTGCTGTCGTCGTGGGCGGCAACCGCCTCGATCCAGTCGCGCACCAGGCACAGGTCGCCGCCGCCGTGGCCGGAGCCCTTGTACTCAGGAATCTCGCTGACCTTGCGGTTCCACACCTTTGGCTTGAGCGTGCGGAAGTCCCACAGGGTGAACTGGGTGCCGTCGCCCTCGATGTAGCCGGTGGTGCCCATAATGCGGGTGCGGCGGCCTCCGTAAGGGGCGAAGGCCTCCATCGAGAAGGCTGCAGTCTGGCCTCCTTCAAAGACCATTTCGCTTACGTAGTGGTCCGGCTGGTCGTTGTCGCAATGATATACGCAGCGGGCATAACTGTCGTACGGAGGCGTCAGCAGGCGCTGCATAATGAAATCGGAATCGTGGTTGCCGGCCAGGTCGAACACGCCGAGGTGCCATTTCTTGCGGGTGTAGATGTCGATGGCGGAATACGGGCAGTTCTTCTCATGAGGGCAGCCGTCGGTGCACTTGAGAGGCGCTCCCTCGGGGGCGTTCTCCGGCTTGAAGAGGTGCAGCGAGCCGTCGGCAACGATGCTCTTGCAGGGGGAATCTACGATCCAGCGGATGATGTCCAGGTCGTGGCAGGACTTGGCAAGGATGATCGGAGTGGTCTCCTTGGAATCGCGCCAGTTGCCGCGAACGTACGAATGAGCCATATGGGCGTACTGGATGGGCTCCATATGCTGGATGCTCACGAGTTCGCCGACGGCTCCGCTCTTCACAAGTTGCTTGAGGGCAATGAAATAAGGGGCGTAGCGCAGCACATGGCACACCGCCACGATACGGTTGTACTTGTGAGCCTGCTCGCGTATGGCCTTGCATTCTTTCTCGGTCTGCGCCACAGGCTTCTCCAGCAGCACGTCGTAACCCATCGACAGGGCCTTCATACAGGGGGCGAAGTGCAGGTCGTCCGGCGTGGAGATGACCACCGCGTCGGCGAACTTGGGCACCTTGAACACCTCGCTCCAGTCACCGAAACGGTGCTCGGCGGGAATGTCGTGCGCGTCGCCCATCCTGGTCTTGCGAAGCTCGCGGATGTCGGACACGCCCACTATCTTCATGTTCTCCGGGAACATCTTGGCAAAGCGGGCGTAGGTGTTGCCGCGGTTGCCTGCGCCGATGATGACGACGCTGATCTGACGGTCGGTCTGCGGACGGAGCGAGCGGAGGCCGAGTTCCAGGTCGTTCAGCGACTCGGCATCGTCGGGAAGCACCAGGGGAGCGGGGAGTATAGCGCCGGCTGCGGGCATGCCCAGGGCAGCGCCGGCGGAAATAGCGCCTATCGATTTAAGAAAGTCTCTGCGGATCATAGCGGTATTAGTTTGTACAAATATAGGCAATTTGTACAAATATAAACTAATAGTCGCTCTTACTTTTCGGAGTGCTTGGTCCTGAAGATGTGGTAGGCGATGCTGACATCCAGCTTGGGCGCCACCGACAGGCCGTTGGACTTGCCGATTTCCGTACCGCACCACGGGCATTCGTACAGGGTTGCATACCTGTAGCCACCCAGTGCGCCTGCGGAAAGCACCAGGTTGAGGTGGCGTGTAAGCCAGATGGAGTAGCCAACGGAGGCGCCGATGCCGTAGAAATCGCCCTGCATACGATATTTGGCGATATTGGGATAGATACCGAAGGGCATCTGGATGCTGGCGATGTTGTAGTGGGCGTACATAAGGTCCCCTTCCACGAAGAAGCCGTCAAAGGTCTCATTGGACCACCAGCGGGCATAGGGGAGAACCGCCAGATGCGCCCATTTAACGGGGTTCTCGCGGTCTTTGTCGAACGGGCTCCAGCGGGGCCAGCTCAGCACTCCGGCATCGGGGCCCGGCTTGAGACCGGCGTAAAGACCAACGGAGAAATGATCGCTTACCGGGAATTCAAAATTGAGGTTGGGAGTAGCGATTCCGGCCCAGAGAAGGTTGATGCCGACGGCCATAAAAGTCGTGTCCCGGCACTGCTCAGATGCGGATTCCTGCATACTGTTCGCAAGCCCCAGAATCTCCGCCCGGTACTTCTCCACGGCTACGGAAGGGCAGTTGCAGTCGTTGTTCTGGCTGTACGCGCTTATCGTTCCAACCGTTAACGCAGCCAGGCAACACATTGTTATTTTTACCCAATTCCTCATTGCAGACGCAAAGATAGTTATTTTTCAGCACAAACGGACATCTCACAGCGGGTGCAGTCGAACTTCAGGGCCAGCCTGCGGCCGTTGTTCACGAGGAAGAGATCGCCGGTCGGCTTTGCCCCTTGATGCTTCGGGCACAGTCCGAGTTCGTACCTGATGCAGTAACGTGTCAGCATCAGCGGCTCCTGCATCACTCCGGCTCCGAACGCTGACGCAGGGCTTATCCGGACTGGTTTACGCAACGATTCCAGCCGCTCGCAGGCAGGAATGTCAGATGCCAGGCAGCGGCGCATAGAGTTGATTGTGGAGGCGCTCAGCAGGGGCATTGCGCCGCCCTTCGTATCTACGCTCAGCGAGCGCACGCGGAAGTTGTAAGCCCCGCTCCGCTTGCCCAGCTGTTCGCGCAGCATAGCCTCCGCCCGCTCGCGGTTCTCGGCCCGCTCCACGTCGGCGTTGAAGCTGCTCACCACCTTGCGCCCGTCTTCGGTTTCCGCCGCAAGTTCAATCAAGAAGTCGCCGGAAATCTTCACGTCCACATCGACCGAAAGCTCCCTGTGCGGGCTCCGGGCCTCGATTTCCTTCTCGAAGGCAGCGTTCACATTGCGGTACAGGCGCAGCCCGGGCCTAAGCCCGTCCGTGCGCTTGCAGAATATCGTGAGTCCCTCGCAGCGGTCGCCCCGGAAGCCGTGTACGCCGGATGCGTCGGAGAACGCGAAGCCGTCGCCGTTGGCCAGCAAGAGCCCGCGCCCGGCAGGCTTCACGCTCACTTGCAGGCCGCCTCCCGAGGGGCGCACGGCCGCAACTTCGCCGATGTATTCACCCATCGACTTGGGTGCATCCATACTGGACCAGCGGTCGCGTTTCCCGTCCATCCACCATTGGGTGTAGCCCCGGTTGAAGGTCTTGTCGGAATCGGGCGTAAAGCCCCCGCTGACCTTGCCAAAAGATGCCCTACAGTATCGCTCAGGGTATTTTTTCACCAAGGTGTCAAGGGCCAGGCTGTATTCCCGTACGACGTTCTTTACATATGAGGCATTCTTGAGCCGGCCTTCGATTTTGAACGAGCACACGCCGGCGGCGGCCAGATCCTCCAGCCTGTCCAGCAGCTTGAAGTCGCGCATCGACAGCAGGGCCTTGTTGTGCACCAAAGTGCGCCCGGAGGCGTCCTGCAGGTCGTAGAGCGAACGACAGGCCTGTATGCACTCGCCCCTGTCGGCGCTACGGCCGTCGAGGTATGCAGACAGGCGGCAGTCACCGCTGTAGCACACGCAGAGGGCTCCGTGCACGAAGAACTCCACCTCGCAACTCACCGCTGCGCAGATTTTCCTCACGTCGTCGAGCGATATACCCCTTTCCAGGATGATGCGGCTGCATCCCAGAGCGTCGAAGTGCCGGGCCCTCTCCACGGTACGGATGTCGCACTGGGTGGATGCGTGCATAGGTATGCGGATGTCGTCGAAAGTGAGCATCCGCTCCTCGCGGAAGATAAATGCATCCACTCCGGCATCCTGAGCCTGCAGCATAAGCGAGTGCACCTCATCCCACTCGTCGTCGTACACCAAAGTGTTTACGGTGAGATAGATGCGCACTCCGAACCGATGGGCGTACCCGCAAAGCTCCCGTATGTCTTCTATGCTGTTGCCAGCTGCATAGCGGTTGCCGAAGCCGGGCCCGCCGATGTAAACGGCATCGGCACCGCAGTCAATTGCCGCGATGCCGACCGTCTTGTCCTTTGCCGGAGCCAGGAGCTCGAGGGCAAACATTATTTAATGGTGCTGAGAGCCTTCTTGGCGTCCTCGCCGTACTTGGGATCGGAGAGGGCCTTGGTAAGGTACTCCTTGGCCTTGGCGTTGTTCTTTGCCTGCATCTCAAGAACGCCGATGGTGTAGGCTATCTGGCCTGCGTTCTTGGCGTTGGGAGCGAGCTCGAGATACTTCTCGAAGTACTTCACGGCGTCGGCGTTCTTACCGGAGAGCTGGGAAGCCTGGCCTGCTACCTGGTATGCCTGAGGGGTCTCTGCATATTCGAGGCTGGCCAGAGCGTCCTTGGCAGCGTCGGCGTATTTCTTGCCCTTGAGCTCCTCTACGGCAAGCTTGAGATAGTGCTTGCCGATCTGGGCGTTGGCGTTCTTCTCCTGACCATTGGCGGCGGCGAGCTTGTAAGCCTCAATGGCCTCATCGCCCTTGCCGGCGCTCTCCAGGGCCATACCGAGGCGCAGAGCCACGTTGCCGTTGGTGGGATTGAGCTCGAGCGACTTGCGGAAAGCCTCCACTGCGCCTTCGAAATCCTTTGCGGAGTTGAGAGCCTTGCCCTTTTCTACGTAAAGCTGAGGAATTATGGACTCTGCCTTGGCTGCGGTGTCTTCGTCGCCGTATTCCTTGGCAACAGCTATGGTCTCTTCGTACTTGGCGATAGCCTCGTCGTATTTCTTTTCGTTGTAAAGACCCTTTGCAAGGTTGTTCATAATCTTGGGAATGATGCCCTGGCAGGTGCTTACGAGTTCTGCGCCTTCGTCGCCGCAGGCCTGTGCCATCACAAGGGCCATTTTGAATCCATCAAGGGCGGTGCCGAGATCCCCTGCGGAAAGGGATTCGTTTGCAAGTTTTGCGGTCTCGGTTGCTTCCGCCATGCTCTGTGCGGATACCGTGGTTACAGCTACTAACAATGCTGCGAGAGAAACTAAAATCTTTTTCATATATCTCGTCTTTTTTAGATTCGAACGGCAAATGTAACAAAAAATTTGCCAAATTGTAGTAACTTTGCCCAACTAACGCCAAACTACTGTTATGTCTGAAATGAAATACAGGGTCGAGAGCGACCTTATCGGTGAACTGAAAGTTCCCGCTGACGCATATTACGGAGTCCAGACCCAGAGGGCCCTTGAGAATTACAAAATTTCCACAACCAGGATGTGCCACTATCCCGAGTACATCGTGGCAATGGCTTATGTGAAGATGGCTGCAGCCGCGGCAAATGCCGAGCTGGGAGTACTGGACCGCACGATTGCCGACGCCATCATCGCGGCCTGCAAGGAAATCGTGGACGGCAAGCTGCACGACCAGTTCCCTGTGGATATGATGCAGGGCGGAGCTGGAACTTCCGTGAATATGAATGCCAACGAGGTAATCGCCAACCGCGCCCTGGAGCTTATGGGACACAAGAAAGGCGAGTACCAGTACTGCTCTCCCAACGACCACGTGAACTGCGCCCAGTCCACCAACGACGCATATCCTACGGCCTTCCGCTACACCTTCGTGCGTATGAACCGCCACCTGGAGAGGGCCCTGAAAGACCTCATCGCCTCTTTCCGCGCCAAGGGCGAGGAATTCAAGGACATCATCAAGATGGGCCGCACCCAGCTGCAGGACGCAGTGCCTATGACCTCCGGCCAGGAGTTCAACGCATTTGCCAACAACCTCGAGGAGGAAATCGCCAACCTGGAGCGCAACGTGGTGCTGCTCAAGGAGATAAATATGGGTGGAACGGCTATCGGTACCGGACTTAACGCGGTTCCCGGCTTTGCCGAACTCTGCACCCGCCGCCTGAGCGAGTTCAGCGGCGACACCTTCGAGAAGGCTCCCGACCTGGTGGAGGCAACCCCCGACACCGGAGCCTACGTGAGCTACTCCGCCGCCCTCAAGCGTCTTGCCGTCAAGCTCAGCAAGATATGCAACGACCTCCGCCTTATGGCGTCCGGCCCCCGTTGCGGCCTGCACGAGATCAACCTGCCCCCTATGGCTCCCGGTTCCTCGATTATGCCCGGAAAGGTGAACCCTGTTATCCCTGAGGTGACCAACCAGGTGTGCTTCAAGGTGATAGGCAACGACACTACTGTTGCTTTTGCCGCAGAGGCCGGTCAGCTGCAGCTCAACGTGATGGAGCCCGTGATCGTGCAATCCATCCTGGAGAGCCAGACCTGGCTGACCAACGTGATGGACACCCTCCGCACCCGCTGCATCGACGGCATCACCGTGAACGCCGGCCACTGCTACGAGATGGTAAAGAATTCCATCGGAATCGTAACCGCACTCAACCCGTACATAGGCTACAAGACCTCCACCAAGGTGGCGAAAGAGGCTCTGGAGACCGGCAGGAGCGTGTACGACCTGGTGCTCGAGCACGGCTATATGACCAGGGAGAAACTCGACGAGGCCCTCGATCCCAAAGCAATGACCGCCTCACACGAGCTTCTTAAGTAATTGCAATATTTGTTGATGTGAAAACATTGCGCTCAATACTCATAGCCGCAGCCGTGGCGCTGCTTGGAAGCGGTGCCGCCGCTGCCCAGGATTTGCCCGCCCTGGGCAAGGCCCCCGAAATCGTCACCGGAAAGCTCCCGGACGGCATTTCCTATTATCTGGTAAACAATACCGCCTTCCCCGGATTTGCCGATTTTGCGCTGGTGCAGCCTATGCGTACAGACCGCAGCGGCCCCCGAAAAGATCTGGTGAGCCTGCCGCACTTCTATGGCCGCAAGCCGTATAAGTTCCTGATAGACAATGGTGTCGGCTATGGCCGGCGCGGTTTTATCGAGTTTTCGCGCAATTCTACGGTATTCCGTTTTGCCGACGTTCCGGTGTCGCGCCCGGAGGTAACTGATTCCACCCTCCTGATGCTGTTCGATATGGCCCGTTCGTCCAAGTATGAGCAGGCGATAGTGGTCAGCGGTAATATAGACGTGGCCGCCGTGCTGGAGCGCATCCGTATACTTTCTATGACCATCTCCCGCCGCAAGAGCGTGGAGGATACCTGGAACTATGAATGGAAGCCCAGGGAGGATGCTATAGTCACCTCTACCTCGGCACCCGTTGGTACGGTGAGCCTCAGTTACCGCAGCCCGCGCTTTGATCGCGAGCGTATGAACACCATCCAGCCGGTAATGAGCCGCCTGCTCGCAATGGAAATGGACAAGGTCCTTGGACGCAGGATGCGCGCGGCCTTCTCCGAAGCAGGAATTCCTTTGGCAGACTACTCGTTCTCTTACATCGGCAGCGAAGCCACTTCCGGCGACGAACAGTTCATCATACGTTTCCATACGGCCCCCGACAAGCTGGAACAGGCCGTCCGTGTTGCCGCCGGAGTGCTGTCTACCCTCGATGAGGAGGGCCCCACCGTTGAGGAAGTGGAATTCGCCCGCACCGAAATTGCGGAGATGACCAGACTTCAGACCTCCCGCGTAAGGACGTCCAACGATGAGTACCTCGACAAGTGCATCGCGTCTTACCTGTACGGCTCCAACCTGTCCGCAAGTTCCGAACTGAGTTCCGTCTTCACAGGCCTCAGGCTCGAGCCAAAGCGCGAATGTGAGCTTCTCGGGAATTACATATCATCCATCATATCCCCGGACCGCAACCTATATATGAGGGTCGGCGCTCCCGTGAGGCCCGACGGCCCCGGTATGCTTGCGGCGTTCAAGGAGAGCTGGGAATCCGGATACGAGTGCAGGATCGCCCTCCCCGAACCGTCCGACACCGTGCTGCTGGAGGGCCGTCCGCGCAAGGTGAAACTAAAGACCACCGCCAGGGACACTTTCACAGGCGGCAAGTTGTGGACTTTCTCCAACGGCATCAGCGTCATCTACAAGCAGACGGCCGACAAGGGCACGTTCCAGTACGGAATGATGATCAAGGGCGGCTGGCCTGAGATTTCTGCTATCTCCGGTTCGGAGCCGGCTTTTGCCGATGAGGTGCTGCGTCTGGGAATGGTGTCCGGGCTCAGCAACTCCCACGTGACTGACCTGCTTACGGCGAACGGCATTGTCCTGAACCCCAGGGTTACGATGACGGACGTGCGTTTTGTGGGGCAGGCCCGCAGTTCCTCCCTCTCGCTGCTGCTGAAGGTGCTGGCGTCATATGCCAACAACTACTCGCCCGACCCCGAAGAGTATCAGCGCTACCTGGCGGAAAAGCGCGTCAGGCTTGCTCGCGACAAGTATTACGAAGGAGGCATAATGGCATCGCTGGACAGTACGCTGTGCCCTAAATATGAGTACGTTATCGGCAGTATGCCCGATTTGCCGCCCGGCGACTTCAACTTCCGTCTCAGCCAGTATCTCTCCAAGAAGACGTCCAATATGAAATCTGCCGTGATAGTGCTGGTGGGCGACCTGAACGAGAACGTTGCGCTGAAGATTCTTTGTAACAATCTCGGTGCCTTCCGCACCGGGCAGCAGAGGACAATGCGGCCGAGGATGCCTTACCCGCTCCGCACCTGCTGGAGTACCGTGGCAACCGAGCATGAATGGCGGAACGTCAGCGTGAACGTGGCTATGGAGTCCCTGTGGCCCTTCGGCCCCGAAGGTTCCAGCCAGATGAACCTGGCCTGCACCCTTCTCCAGGCTGAATTGGACAAGGCGCTTATGAGCGAGGGTATGTTCGCCACCGTATCTGGCCGGTTCGATATGCTGCCGGCGGAAAGGTTCAGGGTGCACGTACGCTGCGAGCCTATTCCGGCAATCTGCCTGCCTGCCGATGTATCGCCCGCCATGCCTTTGCAGACGCTCGCAACAGTGCGTACGGTAATCAACCGTCTGGCAACGACAGAGATGGACAAGAACAGGCTGGACCTCTGCAAGGAAATCCTTATCAACTGGTACAAGGCCGACGAGAACCTGTCGGAGATGCTGCGCGACGCCGTGCTGGACCGCAGTTCCGTAGGTCAGGATCTGCGCAGCGGCTTTGCCCAGCGCATCAAGGCCGTGACGCCTGAAGAGATTCAGAAGATTTTCGCCAGCCTCCTCGACAGTACAGCCGAGTACGTCGTACAATGAGCGACAGGCAATTCGGTACCATAATCCAGATAGGCGACATTCTCGTGTCCGAGGATGTCGTGCTGGAGTATTTTGCCTGTGATTACGAGGCATGCAAGGGCGCCTGCTGCATAATCGGCGACGCCGGAGCGCCAATGGGCGAGGATGAGCCGTCTGTGCTCGAGAGGGATTACCCGCGGTTCTGCCACCGTATGCCGGAGGCCGGGCGCGAGGCGGTGGCCCTGAACGGATTCTTCGAAATCGACCGTGAAGGCGATATGGTCACCCCGCTTGTTCCCGGGTCCGGGGTATGCGCTTATGCATATTTCAACGAGGGCGGGAGTTGTCTGTGCGCCATAGAGAGCTGCGGTTGTACAAAGCCCCGCTCCTGCTCCCTGTATCCCATACGCGTTACCCGTTTCAAGAACGGCGGTATGGCGCTGAACCTGCACCGCTGGGACATATGCAAACGGGCGTTCGAGAAGGGAGCCCGCGAGGGCGTGCGGGCATACCAATTCCTCCGAAAGCCTCTCACGGAAGTTTTCGGAGCTGAATTCTATGAAGCTTTATGCGCTGCGGCGGAGAAGCTTACTCAGGAGTAAACATCACCTTGCTGTAGAACTCCTTTCGGCCGAGAATCATATCGAAGGCCTGCTTGTACTCTTCCAGTTTGAAGCGGTGGGAGATGAGCGGGCGCACATCGATGATGTGCTTGGAGATGGCGTCGAGGGCGGTGCGCCAGTCGTTGTGCGCGTCGTTGTAGCTGCTGTTCCAGGTGCCGCGTATGGTAAGCTGCTTGCGCAACAGCTGGCTGTAGGTGCCCTGGGTGAGGGTCATATCGCCGAAGGGATTGCCCATACATACCACGTGGCCGAAGCTCTTTACGCTCTTGATGCAGCTTTCCCAGGTCTGGGTGGCGCCGGCGCCTTCGATGCAGGCGTCTGCCCCGCGCCCGCCGGTCACGCTCTTGATGTACTCGGCGGCGTCTGTTTCAGCACTGTTTACGGCATCGAATCCCATACTGGCGGCGAAGGCCACCTTGGTGGGGTCTATGTCGCAGAGAATCACGCGGGATGCTCCGGAGGCCTTGGCCCACAGGCCGAGCATTGCTCCGATGGGGCCGGCGCCGAAAATGGCAACGGTGTCGCCTATCTTCACGTCTGCCAGGCCCATTGCGTGGAGGGCGACGGCGGCGGGCTCGCACATAGCGGCCTCTTCATAACTGATACCCTCGAACGGCACGAGGTTCCATTCCTTCACGGCGATATACTGGGCGTATGCTCCGTCGCGGCGGGAGCCATAGTAGTCGTAGTCGCTGCACTGGGCGTACTCGCCTACCTGGCAGGAGGCGCACTTGCGGCAGGGGAGCAGCGGGAATACGGCTGCCTTCTTGCCAATGAGAGCGGGGTCGTCGGCATCGACGATTTCTCCCGAGAACTCGTGTCCCGGGATGGTGGGGAAGTGGTAGGTTCCTTTCTTGAATATGCGGGGGATATCGCTTCCGCAGATGCCGCAGGCCTTGACTTTGAGCAATACTTCGCCTTCCTGGCGTACCGGATCGGGGACTTCTTCGTAACGGAGGTCGCCGACTGCGTGAAGATTCAGAGCTTTCATTTTCGATATTAGTGTTTAGCAGTGCGAATTTAGCAATTTTTTATATTTTTGTCCTTTCGACGCGCAGTTTATGGCCGACCGCTATCTCAACAGGGAAATACTCAGACTGTCCCTCCCGAGCATTCTTGCCAATCTCACCGTGCCGCTTGTGGGTATGGTGGATACGGCAATTGCCGGCCATCTGGTAGATTCCGGCGGCGGTTCGGCCTCGTTCATCGGGGGCATCTCCGTGGGCGCAATGATGCTCAACCTGCTGTACTGGAACTTCTTCTTCCTGCGCACCGGCACAGGCGGGCTTACGGCCCAGGCCTTCGGGCGCGGGAGCGACCACGAGTGCGCGTCCATCTTCGTGCGCGGCACCGGCCTGGCCCTGGCGGCGGCTGTGCTCGTTTTGCTGATTCAGGTGCCAATGGCCCGTCTGGGAATCCTGCTGGTAGATGCCACTCCGAGGGTGTGCGAGCTTGCCCTGCGCTATTTCTACATACGTATCTGGGCCGCTCCTGCAACCCTCCTGCTAATGGTTTTCCGGGGCTGGTTCGTGGGTATGCAGGACTCCGTGAGTTCAATGTGGACGGACCTGATAGTCAACTTCACCAATATCGCGGCGTCGTTCTTGCTTACTTTCGGCTGCTTCGGCTGGAGTGGCCTTGGATTCGACGGTATAGCGGCCGGAACAGTGGTGGCTCAGTATGCCGGCCTGCTGTATGTGGTGCTGGTGTGCGTTTTCAAGTACCGCCGTGTGTTCGCCACCGTGTCGAAGGACGATGCGGCCGCGCTCCTGCATCCGTCCAGCTTGATGCCGTTCCTGAAGATGAACGGCAACCTCCTGGGCCGCTCGCTGTGCTTCACAGGTATCTATATGGGTTACACCATCATTGCGTCGTCGTTCGGAGACGTCCTGCTGGCGTGCTCGTCCATAATGATGCAGCTGCTGATGGTGTTCTCCTATTTTACCGACGGCTTTGCCTATGCCGGTGAAGCCCTGACCGGCCGGTTCATAGGAGCCCGGGACGAGCTGAGGCTGCGCCGCACGGTCAAATATGTTTTCGTCTGGAGTATGTCCATTGCGGTGCTCTTCATCGGGCTGTATGCGCTGGCCGGCACGCCGCTGGTGCGCCTGTTCACTTCGGACGAAGCGGTGGTACAGAGTTGCCGGCGCTTCCTGCCGTGGCTGATGGTTATGCCGCCGCTGGGGTGCGCAGCTTTCACCTGGGACGGCATATACCTCGGCGCCACGCAGGCGCGCAGCCTGTTCCTCTCAATGTTTATGGCAATGCTCGGCTTCTTCGGACTCTGGTTCGGCTGGCGGCTGCTGTTCCCTGAGTCTTACGCCCCCGGCGCTGACATCTGCCTCCACATCCTCCTCGCCGCCTACTTCGCCCACCTCGCCGCCCGCACCATCTGCCTCACCGCCACCTACCGCAAGGAAATCCACATCTGAGCTGATTAATCCAGTTCGAATTTGATGATAACGTCGCCGAAACGGCCGGAGACGATGTCTTCTTGCTCGAAGAAGGAGCGGGAGAGCTGGCCGCGCCAGACGATGTCGTCCCGGTCGTGGTAGGGGATGTCGATGTCGAAACCGTAGCTTTTGGACTGAATTTTCACAGCCGCCTGGCACTTCCAGTTGGTGCGTGTGCCGCCGTCGTCTTCCGTAACAAGGAAGGCCACTTTCTCGAGCTGGGAGGTGAAATCGGTCATCAGAATGACGTCCAGCGGGAGTTCCTTGCCCACCTGCCGACGCTTTACGATGAGCATAAACTCCGTTACGCTGGGCGAATAGAGCTTGAGTTCCGCTTCCGTGCTTGCAGAGAAGCCGTTCACGCTGCCGATTTTAATCCAGAATTCCGACGCCCCGGCGAACCAGCTGTCGTAGTTGCGCAGCATACGGAAGCTCTTCATAAGCAGCGTACGGGTTCGGGCCTGCGGCGCTGCGGTTGAGGGCGACGGCGTGGAGAAGAAATCTACCGGCGAGAAGGCTGAATCGCGATTGTTGTTGATTACCCATACCGGGCGCTTAAGAGCCACTTTCTCATCTACATATACGGAATCTACGACCATCGTTCCGTCCTTCCCGTACGAGATCGCGAATCCATAATTCGATTCCGCTCCGTAGCCCGGGTCGAAAGTAATTATAGGGTAGGATTTTCCGTCCCAGTCTTCGGAATACGGCCAGTATATCTGCGCGTCCGACTGNNAATCCGGCCAGTACAGCTGGTAGCCGCTGGCGGCCAGGTTGTCCATCAGGTCTTCCACGCCACCTTTGGTTGAGGGGTGTTCTTCCAGATATGCCCTGATGAGATTGCGGAGGGGGTTGCCGTAAGATACTGCTGCTTTGGTGCGTTTGTCTCCCACCCCTGAGCCAGGGTCGGTGATGAGGCAGTCCATAGTATATTCTTCGTCGTAACCGTTTCCGGAGGAAGCGGAAACGGCATCATATACCTCCTGAACGTGCTCTGCCTTTATTGGCAGGGAGGCGAACATCCTGGCGATGGATTCCAGTCTGGGGTCTGAAGTTTCGGCGGCAGCGCCGGAGGGAGCCGGAGTTTCCGGGTCGATTAAGTTGCAAGCCGAGAGGGCAAGGCAAAGGAGCGTAATGAAGCGTTTCATAGCAACAGTTTCTGGTTTCAGTTGCAAAGAAACGGATAAAAAAGCGTGTTTTGAAGCCGCGCAACGCTTATTTTACAGAATCGGCCTCCGACGCGCGCCTAAAGCTTTTTTTCGAAACTCACAAACCGGTCTTTTCCCAAAAAATCGGCCTCTTTTTCGACTTTTTCCATGCCGGCCGCGCTGAAAACGGCCGCCGTTTGGTCGCCCAACTCCTCGTTTATCTCCACTATGCCCCAGCCGCCCGGCTTGAGTAGTTGCTTCGCCCATACGGCAACGGCCCGGTAGAACACCAGCGGATCATCGTCCGGCACGAAGAGCGCCAGATCCGGCTCGTGCTCAAGCACGTTGCGGTGCATCCGCGCCTTCTCGCTCTCCCGAATGTAGGGCGGATTCGCCGTGAGCACGTCGAATGGCTCCACGGCAGGTTCTGGCGGGGCCAGGACGTCTGCCTGCAGGAAGTCCGGCCCGCCGTCGAACTGCGCACGGGCTATAGCCAGGGCCTCTTCTGAGATATCTACGCCTACAACCCGGCAACCAGGCAGGTCCAGCGCCAGCGTCCAGGCTATGCAGCCGCTGCCGGTGCAAAGGTCCAGCACCGACGCCGGCTTCCTGGCCTCCGCGAGCCGCACCAGCTGCTCGGTCTCGGGGCGCGGAATCAGCACGGATGGGCCCACCCGGAAGCGGCGGCCGCAGAATTCCTGCCAGCCGGTCACGTGCTGCAGGGGCTCGCCGGCGAGCAGACGGCCAAGGCCTGCAACCAGCTCCTCCGGCGCCTCAAGCTCGGGACGTACTATATAATCGTAGGATTTGAAGCCGCACAGGTCTTCGCACAGACGCAGAACGAGGCTCCGTGCCTCTTGCGGAGGATACAGAGCCTCAAGCGCCGCAGCGCCCTCCCGTATAAACTGCGGGAGCAGCACTATGAATTTTCGATGATGGTGGAAAGGAACGCGGTCATATCCAGACCGGCGGTGCGTACCATCCTGGGCACGAGCGATGCGCTCGTCATACCGGGAATCGAATTGATTTCCAGGAAGTAAAGTCCGTCTTCCGCAAGTATGTAGTCCATACGTACGACGCCTCTGCATCCAAGGCGGAAGTAAATCCTGGCCGTGGTCTGCTGCACGAGTTCACGCACTTCATCAGATACGGGAGCCGGGCAGATTTCCTGGCTGTGGCCGTTGTACTTGGCGTCGTAGTCGAAGTACTCGTTGTCGGAGACAATCTCGATGAGCGGCAGAGTGGACACCTGCTTGCCGTCGAAGTAGGCCGCGCAGGTGAGTTCGCGCCCGTTGACGCCCTGCTCGATGAGGACGGTATGGTTCTCTGAGTAGGCATAACGGATAGCCTGCTCCATATCTTCCGGGCTGGTTACGCGGGTGACGCCGAAGCTCGAGCCGCCCTGAGTAGGCTTCACGAATACGGGGAAGCGCAGTTTTTTGGCCACCAGGGCCTTGGTCTCCTCGTGGTCCATTCCGTGACGCACGTAAACGTCGGGGGCGCATTTCGCCAGCCCGAGGTCGCGGATGTAGCATTTGCACGCATACTTGTCGAACACGATGGAGCAGGTGCTTGAATCGCAGGTGCTGCAGGGGATGCCGAGCATCTCGAGGTAGCCCTCCAGCTGGCCGGTCTCGCCGGGCGCTCCGTGCTGCACCACGTACACGAAATCGAACTTCACCTTCTCTCCGAGCACGCGCACGGAAAAGTCGTTCTTGTCTATCTCCGGGCGTGAGCCTTCGGGGAAAATGACGCGCATGGAATTGCGCCTGCGGTACGCCACGAGCTGCCACACGCCGAAGCGTGCGAAAATCTCATACACGTCGTACACGGTGTCGTCGATGGCGGATGCGACATATTCGCCGCTCCTGCAGGACACTTCCCATTCGGAGGAATCGCTTCCGTAGATGACGGCGATCGATTGATACTTACCCATATCAGTTGAAATAATAATCGGTTTCCTGGCTGTTGGCCGTTTCCTGTGCCTCGTTCACGTCTTCGTCGCCGCCGAGGAAGGTGCCTCCCTCGCTGCAATCGAGGTTGATTGTCACTCCTGCAGGCGGCACGAAGCAGTCGTCCTCGCTGATGAGGCCGGCGGCGATGCACTTCTTCATCCAGATACCCCAGATAGGCAGGGCCATACGTGAGCCGTCCAGCGAATTGAAGTGGATCTGGCGGTCCTCGCCGCCTATCCACGCGCCGGCGGTTATCTTGGGCGTGTAGCCGATGAACCAGCCGTCGGAGCAGTCGTTGGTGGTGCCCGTCTTGCCGGCTATCTCGCCCTTGAGATTGTATGCGTAGCGCAGGCGGCTGCCGGTTCCTCCGTTAACGACGCCCTGCATCAGGTTGGCCATAAGGTATGCGGAGGAGGCACTGATGGCCTCGCGCTTGGAGTTGGTGTGCTCGGTAATCAGGTTGCCCTGGTTGTCCTCTATGCGCGTCACGTAAAGCGGCTCGGCGTAAACGCCCTTGGACGGGAAGGTATTGTAGGCCGCCACCATTTCGTATAGCGCTATGTCGGCCGGACCTACGCAGAGGGCGTAAACCTCATCCAGATGGCTGTGGATGCCCATACGGTGCATCATCTGCGCCATTGCCTGAGGGCCGAACTGCTTCATCAGGAAGGCGGAGATGTTGTTGGAACTGTTGGCAAGGCCCCACTTGAGGGTGACGGTGGTGCCGACCACCTCGGGCTTGTCGGTACTGCGGGGCGTCCATTCGGAGCCGTCCCAGTTGATGAAAGTCTGGGGCGCGCAGACCACCCTGTCGCACGGCGTCAGGCCCTCCTGCATCGCGAGGGTGTAGAGGAACGGCTTGATGGTTGAGCCCACCTGGCGCTTGGCCTGCGAAACGTTGTCATACTTGAAGTAACGGTAGTTGGGACCGCCCACGAACGCCTTCACGTTGCCGGTACCGGCCTCCACGGCCACGAATCCGCAGCGAAGGAAGGACTTGTAGTAACGGATGGAGTCGTTGGGGGTCATTGTGGTATCCACATATCCCTTCTTGTTCCAGGCGAACACGCGCATCTTCTGCGGCTGGTCGAAGGAGGCGAGGATTTCCTTGTCGGTCTTTCCGGCCTTCTTCATCACGCGCCAGCGGTCGCTCCAGCGGCGTGCCTGCTGCATAAGGCGGTTCACGGTGGCCTGGTCTATGTCGTTGGAGAAGGGCTTGTTGCGCTTGCCGCGGAGTTCCCTGTTGAAGGCACCCTGGAGGTATCCGCCCAGATGCTCTTCGACGGCCTCCTCGGCAAACACCTGCATCTTGTAATTAATAGTGGTATAGATGCGCAGGCCGTCCTTGTCGAGGTTGTACGACTCTCCGTCGGGCTTCTTGTTCTTCGCCAGCCAGCCGTAGATGTCATCATTCATCCACCTGAGGGAGTCGGCGGCATATTCTTCCGCGAACTGGTAGTCGGCGCGGCGGGGCTTGCGGGCGTTCATGTCGCGGCGGAGCATATCGCGGAAGTAGGGGGCGTGGCCGGAGTTGTGGTCCTGCACGTGGTAGTCCAGAACTATGGGCAGCGCCTGTATGGAATCCCTTTCGGCCTTGGTGAGGTAACCGGCCTTCTCCAGCTGCCCGATTACGAAGTTGCGGCGCTTGAGCGAGTTGTCGGGATTGATGACGGGATTGTAGCGCGTGGGCTTGTTGACCATTCCTATCAGCAGGGCGCTCTCCTCTACGTTCAGCTCCAGGGGCGGCTTGGCGAAGAATGTCTCGGATGCAGCCTTGATTCCGTAGGCACCGCTGCCGAAGAAGATGGAGTTGAGGTACATCGCCATAATCTCGTTCTTGGTGTAGTCCCTTTCCAGGCGCACTGCGGTAATCCATTCCTTGAGCTTGGTGAAGATGATGGCCAGCTTGCCGGCCTTCTCGTTACGGGGATACAGCGTCTTGGCGAGCTGCTGGGTGATGGTACTGCCGCCGCCCTGCCGGGTGTCGCGCAGGAAGAGGGTCTTCACGGCCACGCGGGCCAGACCCTTCATATCTATTCCTGAGTGCTTGTAGAAGCGCGCGTCTTCCGTGGCCACGGCCGCGTTGACCAGGTTGGGGGAGAGTTCGTCGTATGAAATGTACGTGCGGTTCTCTATATGGAAAGTGGTCAGGACTTCTCCGTCTTCCGCAATCACCTGGGTGGCCAGTTTGCTGTCCGGATGCTCCAGTTCCTCGAAAGATGGGAGCTTTGCGAAAAGCCCTACGCAGAGGAGCAGAACGAACACAATGGCGAACGGAGCCGTCAGCAGGATCCAGAACCATTTGGTGATTTTCCGTTTTGTATTGTCTGTCATTTTATCACTTGAAAACACAAATTTACGAACAAATTTGGAAAAACACCTTAGTTTTGTTTTAACTTTGTAGCCGATTTGTGAAACTATGGAGCCTAATTTAGTGATAGTCGAGTCGCCTGCAAAGGCCAAAACGATTCAGAAATATCTCGGGGATGGATTTCTCGTGAAGTCCAGCTTCGGACACATACGCGACCTTCAGGAGAAGAGCCTGAGCATAGATGTGAAAGACAGTTTCAGGCCGGAATACGTCGTGCCGCCGGAGAAGAAGAAGGTGGTGAGCGAACTCCGCAAACTCTCCGAGGGAGCGTCCACCGTGTGGCTCGCTTCCGATGAAGACCGCGAGGGAGAGGCCATATCCTGGCACCTCACCGAGACCCTCGGTCTCGATCCTGCCAAGACCCGCCGCATCGTATTCCACGAGATTACCAAGGACGCCATCCTGCGTGCCGTTAAGAATCCGCGCTCGCTGGATATGGACCTGGTGAACGCCCAGCAGGCGCGCCGCGTGCTCGACCGCCTCGTGGGCTTCGAGCTCTCGCCGGTGCTGTGGCGCAAGATCCAGAGGGGTCTTTCCGCCGGCCGCGTGCAGTCCGTGGTGCTCCGCCTGGTGGTGGACCGCGAGCGCGAGATAGCGGCGTTCAAGCCCCAGCCGTACTACCGCGTGGAGGCAACGTTCAAGATTGATGGCGTTAAGGCCAAGGCTCTGCTGGACAAGCGCTTCGACACGCTCGACGAGGCCCGCAGGTTTATGCAGGACAGCATCGGAGCCGTTTATACCGTAGCCTCCGTGGACAGCCGCGACGGCCTCAAGGTCCCGCCGCCGCCTTTTACCACCTCCACCCTTCAGCAGGAAGCGGCCCGCAAGCTGCATCTGCCGGTCAGCGTCACGATGCGCATCGCCCAGTCGCTCTATGAGCGCGGACTCATCACCTATATGCGTACCGACTCCACCAACCTGTCGTCGCTCGCCGTGAATTCCGCCAAGGCCTTCATCGGCGACAACTTCGGCCCGGAGTATTCGCACCCCCGTCAGTACAAGACCCGCTCCAAGGGCGCTCAGGAGGCACACGAGGCCATCCGTCCCACGTTCATAAGCAACACTGACATAGAAGGTTCTGCGCAGGACAGGAAGCTCTACCAGCTTATCTGGAAGCGCACCGTGGCCTCGCAGATGGCCGAAGCGCGCGTGCTCAATACCACCGTCCACGTGGCCTCCGACAAGCGCCCCGAACGTTATGTGCTGCAGTCCGTGCAGGTGCTGTTCGACGGCTACCTCAAACTCTACCGTGAAGGCGCCGACGACGAAGAAGAGGCCGTTGATGAGGAGGTTGAGCTCCCGCGTATATCGGAGGGCCAGGTCCTCGCAATGGAGCGCACGGATGCTGAGTGCAAGTACACCCAGGCCCCGTTCCGCTATTCCGAGCAGACCCTCATCAAGAAGATGGAGGAACTGGGCATCGGACGTCCGTCCACCTACGCGCCTACTATCAGCACACTTACCAAGGCCAGAGGCTACCTGGTGAAGGGAGACAAGGAGGGCCAGAAGGTCGCCGTCACCAACCTGCAGCTGAAGGGCTCCGCCATTACCGAGAGTGTAAAGCACGAACTCGTGGGTGCGGAGAAGGGCAAACTTCTTCCTACCGACGTGGGCATCCTGGTAACCGATTATCTCACCGGAAGTTTCCCTGAGATTATGGATTACGACTTCACGGCCAACGTGGAGCAGGACTTCGACCAGATCGCCGCCGGCAAGAAGCAGTGGAACAAGGTGATAGACAGGTTCTACCAGCCCTTCCACGTGAAGGTTGACGCCGCTGTGAGCGACCATCAGTACAGTCATCTTGAGCGCGAGATCGGTATCGACCCGGCTGACGGCAAGATGATTACCGCCCGCCTGGGCCAGTTCGGCCCTTATGTGCAGAAGGGCGAGGGCAAGGACCGCATCTTCGTGAGTCTCGGCAAGGGCCAGATTATTGAGAACCTCACCCTGGAAGAGGCTGTGAAGTTATTCAACCTGCCCCGCAATGTAGGCGAATACGAGGGCGAGATGATTGTGGCCACCAAGGGTCGCTTCGGACCTTATCTCAAATGGGGCTCCCAGAATATCTCGCTGCCGCGCGGAAAGGATCCTCTTACCGTGAATCTCGACGACTGCATCGCCCTTATCAAGGCCGACTCCGCCAAGAAGGAGGCCGTGGTAACTCCGATGAAGGAATGGCCTGCCAGCGGCATCAGCGTGATTAACGGCCGTTACGGCCCTTATATCAAATACGACAACCGGAATTACCGTATTCCGAAGAATGTGAATGCCGAGCAGCTCGATGAGGAGCAGTGCAAGGCTATCATCGCCGGCTCAGAGCCCACTTCCGCCCACAAGGGCCGTCATTACTCCAAGAAGAAATAGCGTATGGGAAACTATCATCTGGACGAGACCGACAGGAAGATACTCTATTTCCTGGTTAACAACGCCCGTATGCCTTATCTGGAAATCGCACGCGAGTGCGGCATTTCCGGCGCTGCGGTTCACCAGAGGGTGAAGAAACTGGAAGACAACGGTGTAATCACCGGCTCGCAGATGTTGGTCAAGCCCGGCACGCTGGGGCTTAACGTGTGCGCCTTCATCAGCATTTCGCTGTCGGAGGACAACAAGTACCAGGAGGTCAGCGAGGCTCTTAAGCACATTCCCGAAGTGGTTGAATGTCACTTTGTTACCGGCAAGGCCGCACTGTTTGTCAAGCTTTATTGCATAGACAACGACCACCTTATGGAGACGCTGCTCAACACCATCCAGCGTATTCCTTACGTGCAGTCCACGGAGACAATGCTTTCCCTGGACCAGGCCTTCGAAAGGCAGGTCTGGGTTAAAGCATTTAAGAAAACGACCTTCCGAGACTTATAGTCCCGGAAGGTCGTCTTCGACTTATCCCCCTGCACCCCCAGGGGACGGGGGGAAGGTTCCCCCCGCACGGCAACGCCGTCCCCCCTCTGTCGGCCTCCATAGCTGCTATATCAAAAGTTTTGCGAGACGATAATCCTCGGGGGTGGTGATTTTCAGATTGAACCGCTCGCCGGGGATTGTCGTTATGGGGGAGCCTGCGCGTTCGGCTACAGAGGCGTCGTCGGTGAACGCCGGGTCGAATGGCTGGCCGTAGGCTTCTTTCAATATTTCAGACAGGAACATCTGAGGAGTCTGCACTGCGGCCAGTTTGCTGCGGTCCGGAGAGGGGAGCGCGGGGTCCAGGCTCCTGAGTGTATCTGTTACAGGCACTACCGGTATCAGGGCCTTCGGGCCGTCCGGGGCCGCCATTGCATCCAGCATACGCCTCACCAGTGCGGGCGTTACGAGCGGCCTCACACCGTCGTGAATCGCCACTATGGCTCCGTCCGGAACCTTTTCCAGGGCGTTCCGCACGGAGTGGAAGCGCGTCATTCCTCCTGTTACGAGCATCTGGGAGAAGGAGGCGGCATATTTGGTGCACAGTTCCTTCCAGGTGGTCATATGCTGGGCGGGGAGTACGGTAATTATATGCGCATCCGGCTCCGCCTCGAGGAAACGCTCGATGGAGCGCTGAAGTATCGGTACACCTCCCAGTTCCAGGAACTGTTTGGGTGTGTCTCCGCCCATTCTTGTGCCGCTGCCGCCGGCCACGAAAACCGCATATACAGGTCTGCTCATAATTTTCTTGCAATCTCAAACAAAAGTAATGGAAATAATTGGAATTTTGCTTAATTTTGTACGAATAACATATAACTGAAGATTTTATGGCGTTCTCATTCCTGAACCAAGAAATAGCCATCGACCTCGGTACCGCAAACACCGTCATATACCAGAACGACCAGATTGTGCTGGACGAGCCGAGTATCGTCGCCATCGACAACCATAGCGGCAAGTGCCTCGCCATTGGCCAGAAGGCCAAGCTGATGCACGAGCGCAACAACCCCGGCATCCGCACCATCCGCCCTCTGAGGGACGGCGTTATCGCAGACTTCAACGCTGCTGAGATGATGATCCGCGGATTCATCAAGCAGGTAAACAGCAGGCACCGCAGCCTCTTCACCCCCAACCTCAAGGTGGTCGTGGGTATCCCTTCCGGCTCCACGGAAGTTGAAATCCGAGCCGTGCGCGACTCCACCGAGCACGCCGGCGGCCGCGACGTCTATCTGATTTTCGAGCCTATGGCATCCGCCCTCGGTATTGGTCTCGACGTCGAGGCTCCTATCGGCAACATGGTGGTCGATATAGGTGGCGGTACCACTGAGATTGCCGTTATTTCTCTCGGAGGTCTGGTGTTCCAGGACAGTATCCGTACGGCCGGCGACGTGTTCACGGCTGATATCCAGCAGTATCTGCGCCAGCAGCACAATATTCGCGTGGGTGAGATTACTGCTGAGAAAATCAAAATTGCCGTGGGCGCCGTCATCCCCGACCTGGAAGGCGAGGAGCCCGAGCCCTTCGTGGTGCGCGGCCCCAACCTCATGACCGCACACCCCGTCGAGGCCACTATCACTCATCAGGAGATTGCCCACTGCCTCGACAAGTCCATCGCCAAGATAGAAGCGTCCATCCTGCACGTGCTTGAGAACACTCCGCCCGAGCTCTATTCAGATATCGTAGAGAACGGTATCTGGCTTTCCGGCGGCGGCGCCCAGCTGCGCGGACTTGCAAAACGCTTTACGGAGAAGGTGAACATTCAGTTCCACGTCTGCGAAGATCCTCTTCACGCTGTTGCACGTGGAACATGCGACGCACTCAAGAATACAGACCATTATACCTTCCTTATGAGGTAAATGGCCCGGCATGCAAAAACCTATGCCGGCCTGGCCGTCGCGGCAGTCTTCATTATTTTGGAGATTGCCGCGTTGTCTATGCTCAAGAGTTCCTCCGTGCTTCAGGACACCTGGATCAACCGCGCCTCCCACAGGGTGATGGCGTGGGGCTGGGGCCGCCTGTCAAACGTGCGAAATTACCTCTCGCTCCAGCAGCAGAACCAGATTCTTGCCGGGCGCAACTACGAACTCTTCAAGGAATTGCAGAACTACAAGGAGATGGAGAAGGAACTTGTAGCCCTGAGCAGACTGGATTCTCTGGGCTTCCGTTCCCGCTTCAACTACATACCTGCCGAAATCACTGCAATGGGTACGAATTCCCGCCACAACTACATCATCCTGGACAAGGGCCGCGACGAGGGTGTCAGGGCTGGGAGTGCCATAATTACGCCCAACGGGGTGGTGGGTATGGTTTACAGCGTGGACAGGCACTATTCCTACGGCCTGTCGCTGCTCAACGACAAGATTAGCGTAAGTGCGCGAATCGGCCGGGAAGGCATCGTGGCGCCTATGAGTTGGGATGGCCGGGGGACCGACAGGGCCGTGCTGCGCAACATTCCCCTGCACCTCGACGTGCCGCAGGGCGATACGGTGCTCACCAGTGGCATTTCCACCGTGTATCCTGCAGATATCCCTATAGGCGTGACTATGGGCTCGAGGCTGGTGGACGGAGCCGTGAACATCGTGGACGTGAAGTTGTTCATCGATTTCTCGTCGCTGCGCTATGTAATCATTGCGGAGAACCCCGACCGTGAAACCATAGAGGAGATGGAGAGATGAAAGGCTGGAGGTTCATACTGGTTTACCTTATCCTGATGGTGGTGCAGAGCATCATCGGGAACTACTTCTGGCTCGCCCGCTACGTGCTCATATCCGTGCTGCCGGCCCTTATACTTATGCTTCCGCTCAGCTACGGCAGTATCGTGTCTATGCTGATTGCTTTCGTGACCGGTCTTGCGGTGGATTTCTTCTCCACCGGTATGGTTGGCCTGAGTTCCTTCGCGCTCGTACCGCTTGCGCTCTCCCGCCGGCTGCTGGACGCCCTGGTCTTCGGCGACGACCAGGCTTCGCAGGAAGACGAGCTCAGTTTCCAGCATTTCGGCGCCCCCAAGATGCTGCTGTCCATCCTATTGTCCTGCGTGCTCTATTTCGCCCTGTACGTCTGGGCCGATTCTGCCGGCACCGTCGGGTTCTGGCAGGCATTCCTCCGCTTCCTGCTTTCCGTAATCGTAAGCACGCCGGTGTGTGCTTTTGCCGCCCGCCTGCTCAGGCCCGAGTAGTATGGAACGCAACAATCGCTCTACCAAGATGATGATAGGGCTCGGGGTGGTGCTGCTGGTACTCCTCGGGCGGCTGTTCTACGTCCAGATTATCAACGAGAGCTACAAGACGGACGCCGACAACAACTCGATGACGCGCGAGATCATCTACCCGCCCCGCGGGGTCATCTACGACCGCAACGGCCTGCTGCTGGTGGGCAACCGCATCTCCTACGACATTATGGTCACGCCGCGTCAGGTGTCGGACCTTGATACGCTCGCGCTGGCGTCGATTCTGGACACGACGGCCGATTTCATCCGCGACAGGATGGCGTACTACAAGAAGTTCCGCACCCGCATCGGCTGGCAGACGCTCACCTTCCTCAAGCAGATCGATGCCAATGTGTATATGAGGTTTGCAGAGGAGGAATTCCGCTTCCCGGGGTTCAAGGGGCAGGTGCGGACGATGAGGGAATATCCCTTCAACGCCGGCGGCAACCTGCTGGGATACACATCCGAGGTGAGCCCGGAGTACTTGGCGGAGCATCCCGAATACCGGGCCGGCGACTTCTACGGCCGCACGGGCCTGGAAGCGGCGCGCGAGAAGGAGCTCCGCGGCAAGAAGGGGTGGCATATCTACCAGCGCGACTCGCGCGGCCGCACCAAGAATGCCTACAGGGATGGGGAGTTTGACGTTGAGGCGGAGCCCGGCAGCGACGTGGTTGCCACGATAGACGCGCGGCTTCAGCAGTACGGCCAGCGGCTGATGAACGGCAAGAAGGGGAGCCTCGTGGCCATCGAACCATCTACCGGAGAGATACTTACGATGGTCTCCAGCCCCGGCATCGACGTGTCGGTGCTGGCGGAGTTCGGCAAGCATTACGAGGAACTCAGTCGCGACAAGAACAAGCCCCTTTACAACCGTGCGGTATCGGCATCATACCCTCCCGGCTCGGTGTTCAAGCTGGTCAACGGGCTCGTGGGTCTGGAGGAGGGCGTGCTGCAGCCGTGGATGCAGTATCCCTGCAATATGGGCTACGTGTATACTTCCAGCGGCCGCAAGCTGGGCTGCCACGCGCACCGCTCTCCGCTGAATCTTGAGGACGCGGTGATGATGTCCTGCAACGGCTATTTCTGCTACGTCTTCAAGAACCTGCTTGAGAACCCCAAGTACGCGAACACGGAAGAGGCGTATAACCACTGGAGGGAGATGGTGATGAGTTTCGGGTTCGGACGGCCGCTTGGGAGCGATTTCCCATCTGAGTTGAGCGGCAACGTGCCATCTTCCGACTATTACAACCGCTACTACCGCAAGGGCCGCTGGCGTTTCCAGACCATCATCTCGCTGTCGATAGGTCAGGGAGAGATTCTTACCACGCCGCTGCAGATAGCCAATCTGGCGGCGATCATGGCTAACCGCGGCTACTATTACATCCCTCACGTGGTGAAGGCCTCCGAGGGCGTTGAAATCGACCCCAAGTACTACGAGAAGCAGTATACGATGGTGGATCCGTCGCATTTTCCGAAAGTCATCCCCGGTATGTGGAAGGCCGTCAACGCCATTGGCGAGGGAGGCACGGCCAATGTGGGCCACGTGCCCGGGCTGGACATCTGTGGCAAGACCGGTACCGCTCAGAATCCCCACGGTAAGGACAATTCCGTGTTCATCTGCTTCGCGCCGATGGACAATCCGAAGATTGCCGTGGCCGCTTACATCGAGAACGCCGGTTTCGGTGCCAGCTGGGCCTGCCCTATCGCCACGCTGCTGGTGGAGCGCTACCTCAACGGAGAGATTTCCGCGGGCAGGCAGGATCTCGAGCGCAGGGTGCTTAATACCAAACTGATACGCTGATGGAAGACAGGTCGCTGGATAGGGGTCTGAAGAAGACGGTTGACTGGAGGCTGATTGTGCTATATCTGCTTATCATGCTGTTCGGGTGGATTAACATCTACGCGGCGGTGCGGTCCGGCGAGCCTGCTTCCATCTTCGACCTGCACTTCAACTGCGGCAAGCAGGCGCTTTGGATGGCGGGAGCGCTGGTGCTGGCCACGCTGGTGCTGTTCGTGGTCAATCCATATTTCTGGGAGAGCATCGCGAAGCCGGCCTATGGAGTTGTGATGTTGCTGTTGATTATGGTTATCTTCCTGAGCAGCAACGTCAAGGGTTCGCATTCCTGGTTCGAGCTGGGGCCGGTGAAGTTCCAGCCGGCGGAACTGTCCAAAATAACTACGTCGCTGATGCTGGCGTCCATAATGAGCCGGCCGGGCTTCAAGATGGGGAACCTGAGGGACTTCTTTACGGCCGCCGCCATCGTGCTTCTGCCGATGTTGATTATCGTGGCGGAGAGCGAGACGGGGTCGGCCTTGGTTTATACCGGATTTATCTTTGTGCTGTATCGCGAGGGGCTTTCCGGCTGGTGGCCGGCGTTGCTGGGTATTGCGATACTTCTGTTCGTGGTTACGCTGAAGTTCAGCTGGTGGGTGTCGGTGATAATGGTGGTCGTTTTTGCCGGGGTCTATCTGCTTTATGCCCTCAGGAGGGTCGGCTCGCTCCGTATACGGAGGCGCGTTATCTGGTTAACGGTTCTGGGAGTAGTTGCCGGCGTGGCGCTGGTGCTTGCTACGGACTTCTTCTTCAACAAGGTTCTAAAGGATTATCAGCGTGAGCGCATCGAGGTGGTCCTGGGAATTAAGGAAGACCTGCGCGGCGTGGGGTACAACGTGCACCAGTCGCTTATTGCAATAGGCTCCGGAGGGCTCTTCGGGAAGGGCTACCTGCAGGGCACGCAGACCACTTTCGGCTTCGTGCCCGAGCAGAGTACGGACTTCATCTTCTGCACCGTAGGGGAGGAGTGGGGCTTCGTCGGCTGCCTGTTCGTGATTGTTTTGTACGGGCTGCTGATTTTCTGGCTGGTGCAGGATGCGGAACGGTCGCGTACGGCGTTTACAAGGATTTACGGCTATTGCGTGGCGGCGTGCTTCTTTATGCACCTGGTCATCAACCTGGGTATGACGCTTGGGCTTATGCCGGTGATTGGCATCCCCCTGCCGCTGTTCAGCTACGGCGGCTCGTCGCTTTGGGCCTTTACGACGCTGCTGTTTATCTTTATCGCCCTGGACAGGCAGGAGAAGAAGTACTTCTAGTTTATTCGCGGTTCAGTTCGTCCAGGGTCCTGGTTACGAGTTCGCGCAGGCTTTCTTTGCCGGGGGTGTATAGCACCGCGTGCATACCAGTGGCCAGCGCTCCATCAACATTTCTCAGTGAGTCATCTATGAAGAGGCATTCGTCGGCGGGATGACCGCTCTCGCGGATGGCGGTGAGGTAGATTTCCGGGAAAGGCTTGAGCATCTTGAGTTCGTGCGAGAAGAACAGTTTCTTGAAGCTCTTGTACAGCGGCAGGCCGGCCTGCTCGAAGTTGGGGACGTGCAGCATCATCGAGAGGGCGTTGTTGTTGCTCAGCATATACACTTCGTAGGTCTGGCTCATCTCCTTCACCAGGGCCACGTCGTCGGGTTGCGGGGTGCCGAAGAACTCCTTCTGGCAGCGGAGGATGGTTTCACGCGTAGTGCCGGGGGCGCAGTGGCTCAGGCACTCGTGGAAGAAGGTTTCGAGGTCCATCCGCCCGGCCTCGATGTCCAGATACAACCCGTGCTGGTGGCAGGGATCCAGATATTTGTCTATGTCTTCGAACCCGGCGATTTCCTTGTACGCCTTGATGCAACGGTTCACATCCAGCGGCAGAAGCACGCCGCCCATATCGAAAAATACAGCCTTAATCATAATAGTAATGGCAAAGTTACGAAAAAATCCTATCTTTGCACCCACGATTACGACGCGCCGCGAGGCGCCTCACCCCCTCCACACCCGCCTTGGTGGTGAAATGGTAGACACGAGGGACTTAAACAATTTTGAGTGCGCGCTCCGAAAGGGGCGATGTAGAATGTCGTAAATTCAAGGAAGCCTTAACAGGTAATGCTGATGGTAATCTTGAGCCAAGCCTCCGCAAGGAGGAAGGTGCAGAGACTAGACACGACACACCTAAAGAGCCTGGCTCTATGGTGAAGGAATAGTCCGGACCACAAACAGCGATGGTGGCGAAAGCCATAGTGGCAAGAAAATCCCTTGGCCCGAAACGGCCGTGCGGGTTCGANNGTTCGATTCCCGCCCGAGGCACAAATTTACCGCGTATTAGATTGATTATCAATTTAGTACGCGATTGCTGTTTTCTCTTGCCCCACCCGCGCCCCACTAAAATAAATGGCGCGGTCTCTGAGCAGTAACAATTGAACAAATAATTTGAAATATCGCTCAAATAAGCGTCCGCGGCGCAAAACCCAGAAATAATTTCTCCGCAACCGATGATTTTTGTAACTTCGCAAAAATGGACCGATTATGCTGAAAGAATTAACTAAAGCACAAAAGAAAGCTGCAAGATCCTTAATTGACCTCGCTTTGGAGCGTGAATGTGCAAAACTTGTTGATAAGGTCTCATCTCTGGCACATAAGCCGCTTGATAAAGTGGAAAAGCCAAATCACGCGCGTTACATTGAGTTATATAAGCTTATAGATACTTTCGACAAGCATTTGGCAGACAGATATGACGGAATCACAGGAGGCAGATATCTTGACACTGTTGCATTTTTACTCGCTGACGGCAGTCTGACTGACGAAGACCTTGATTTGTGTGACGAAACGATGAAAAACGAATTACTCCGGGTAAAAGAAATCCTATTTCAGATTCGCAACAGATGAAATCAAGGCTATTATCGGTAAAAGATTACATACAATACCACCCCAAAGAACTTCTGTTTGACACAGATGCTTATTATGCGTCTCTGGCGAACAGATTTCAAGCAATTCTACTCAAGACCATTGACAAAAGATTGTTCCCTGCCGATTTGGTTAGGGAGTTGTCCTTGCGACTGACCGCCCATTTTGAAGACGTGGTTTCTGATTTGGGAATATGGCGGTCATTTTGTTGGCGTCATAAAATAAGATACGGCTCATATCTGCCCTTCGACCTTGCCGATGACGGCTTCCCTCTGGATAATTTGACCCGTGGCGGAATTCACTTTGTCGTTTGGACGGTATTTGTGGACCATCCGGACCGCAGGCTGGCATCACCGTTGATGCCTGCGATGGCGGGCGTGGCTCAACTTGCGTATGATTTCTATCAGAAAGAGTTCTATGATGCTCCCATTAACGAATCGCTGGCATCCTTAATTTTCGATGATAAGACGCTCAGAGACTTTTATGGAGTCAGGCGGATTCTGGAGTGGCTGTCACATAACACATATCTTTCCAGATGGCACGAGACGGAAATCAGCTATTGGAAATGGTATGAAACCCTAGGCGAAATCCTTCCCGGTCTAAAGGATGATGAACATAAATGGCATTACGCGGTTGATTCCGTGTTTCCATTTGTAGAAAAAGCCGGACCGTTGTCTTTGTTTCCGCAACAATGGTATGCCGATATGTTGCACACCTGCCCGTCGAGAGAGTTCGGGGTTTGGGAGAATAATTTGGAAGAGATTGAGTTTCAACGTTTAAATACTCTTAAGATTCTTGGTGCCCAGGAGGGGCAATTGTTATTGAAGAATGTTCGGGGAGAGATGCTCTCCGTGGAATTGGACAGTTTCGGTGGGGGCCTGGGGAACGCTTTTGAGACAAACAACATCATCGTAGGGTCTTTAGCAAAATTTGCCGGCAAGTGGAACATGGTAGGATGCTCCGCATTCGCTAACAGTGATTCCTATTTCGAAGAGCGAGTGCTCCAAAGAAAGAAAAAGCATGAAGAATATCAACGTACAATAGACCTGTATGAATCGGCAATCAAAAAGTCCCGCGGCCGTCGGCTGTTTTATTTTGAGAACTTCGAGTCTTTTAAAAACTGGTTGAAAGACGTTGTCGGCATGCGTGGCGTTGATGCCGCCACATCCGGCTTCCATCAAGATATCAAAACGGGGAAGCAGTTTATGGTTTACATACCATATGATGGAGACTTGGAGTTTGCATTTGGGTGCAGCGCAAATATCTCGGATTCGGAGAACCCATATTACGATAGCAGTGAGGCTCGCGAGAGCGCTATCTCAATGATTGACGCATATGGAACCATTTCCACCGAATGGATGTATTATCTGATTGAGAACGGCTTCCTTAAGGATGCAGCATTCCCCGGTCCGAACGAGGAGGCCTCCAGATACTTATTGCAAAGCAACCTGCCATTTGTCTGTACTTTCATGCGTCGTTGCAATGTAATTTCTCCACTTGACGATTGACCATTATGGACAAAACGAAACTCGACAAGGTGTTCAGTCTGCATGAAAACAGCGATGTCTATTCGTTCATGAAGGACTATGCTTATAAGAATCAAGCCTTAGCCGCAGCCTTAGTCCGGCATTTTCTACCGGACAAGATCGATGTCGGTGCGCTGAGGAATGAAGTGCAGGATATTATCTTTTCGGTTGACGAGAGCGGTTACAGGTGGGGTCCGTCACTAAACTGGCATCAAATAGATGAACAATTGGGCCGTATGATGGAAAAGGCCCGTTATTATGATGCGGAAGGAGAGTTCGAAGCCGCCGCATCAATCGCGTCGGAAGTGATTCTTTTCGTGGGGCAGCATTACACGGATGACTGTGTTTACGAGTGCGAGCACTTTGATGGATATGACTTTGAGACCCGAAACGCCATTAAGATGCTAATATCTTTGGTTGAGTCTAAAGTGTTGGATATTAGTACGATAAAGCGTATTAAAAAGGACATAAAGAAGGCTGCTTCTACGGACACCTTCCGCAATGGAGGTTATTGTATAGATAATCTGGATGAATTGCAAAGTGTCATTGATGGCGTCTTTGATGACTTCGAGGAGCACTTGGCATCGCTTGACGCGCGAATTGCCAATGCTGGAAGATGCGAACATTATAAAAACCAATGGCTATTACGAAAGGTCTCATACCTTTATTTCAAGGAAGAGAACGCGGCGGCAGAGAAAGTAATAGATGAAAACTTTTCCATTCCGGAATTGTCTCGGCTGCGCATTGACACTCAAATATTTCATGGAAAGATTGAAGATGCGATAGACTCGTTGAAACGGGCGATATCATGCACGGAAGACAAGTGGTATGCCACCGAATGTCACGAAAGGAGACTGGAATTGCTGGAATCCATAGGGGATGAAGCGAAACAGGCCGAAGAACTTGAGTTCCTTTTTTTGAACAGTTTCTCGTCAACATATGACTATTATCTCAAGTATAAAAGCCTTTTGGAAAAGCTGACCGGAGATGCTTCAGAAATGCTTCATGGCGTGATAGAGAAGTTGGTTAGAAAGAGCAACGTTCATAGCCAGAAAGATATTGCCAGAATTTGCGCGGAAGAAAACATGCTTCCACAGTTGGCGGAATGCCTTTCCTGGAATGACAGCTATGGCAATGATTGTTACCAGTGTCTGGCGGAATATGGTAAGTTCCTGGATTCTGATACCAGAAATAAGATTGTAACCAGACATGTTGATGTAATCAGGAGAAGTGCCATTCCGACCGACAGTCGTCGTTATGGATATATTATCAGCCATATGGCAGCCTTGCGTGACTCTTGTGATGAGGGACGAGAGGCGGTAGATGCACTGATTGAAGAATTTAAGCTTCTGTATAGCCGACGACGATCTATGATGAGCGAATTGAAGAAACTTTGTTAATTTCATCAAGAAATGACCCTGCTGGATGTCATAACGCCTGTGCCCAAAACGCTTATCAAGGATGATGAGGGCAGTTTCGTCTAATAATGCTCCTGTCTCTATGCCTTGCGCCTTATATCCTCGGCTTCTGGACCACCCTGATTATAAGCGAGATGAAATAGACTATGAGTCCGTAGGAGGTGGAAATCAGTGTCACCTTTAGGCCCCCACAGATGACTGCAGGACTTACATCTCCAAACATCTGAAGGACACCCAGCATTTGGGAAAGGCCACGCAGAGACCAGAAGATGCCAACGACCAAGGCTCCTATGCCGATTTCTTTCACCCATTTGGGGGCTTTCCAGGCCGCAAGGAACAGGCAGATAAGCAGCACGGTGATGGCAATCATGCCAGCAAGGCCGCCTTCTACAAAAAGATTGGTGATCGGCTCGCTAGCCTTCTCGATAACCTCCGGTTGAGATACACCCAGAGAGTCCACAACGTAATAGATTTCTTCTTTCATGGCAAAACAATTTTGGTTTGATGCAAAGGTACGGCGTTCTGCCACTATTCTCCAAAGATGAATCCCATCGTTGACTTGTCAAAACCCACAACAGGGCCACACGGCTTGCACACACGCGTGTTTTTGCCTATTTTTGTGGAGGAATGAGAACTCTTTTGCGCATTGCATACTGGCCTTTAGCTATTACCATTCTGGCTGTTATCCTCGTCAGCCTGGACTATACTTTGTCGCAGGCCGTGCTCATCGGCCTTATTTTCTGCCCCTGCGCGCTTGCACTGGAATTTTGGATGCCTAAAGCACGAAAGCCGATGGAAAAATTCTTCCTGTCGCTGGCCGTAATGACTTCCGTTATCCTGCTCATTGTGATTCTGCATTTCGGCGTGTGGACATCCCTGACCAAAGATGGGGTTTATCAGAGCCAAAAGGACATATCTCCCATGCTCATCAATCCGGCGTTCCTGGGGCTCATTCTCACAACGCTTTCCATCGGCGATTATTTCTGGGCCAAGTGGATTTCAAAACGATTTAAAGCAAAAGGCCGAACCATAACATTCTTTTCAGAGCGCAAAAGCATAACGCTACCACTGGCCGATATTGCATACATTGAATCCAACGATACGGAGGTACGCATTGTTAGCCTTTCTGGGGAATCTTATCGCAATAGGACCGGTATCGGGCAATGGGAGAACCTGCTTGGGGAAGATTTTCTACGTATTCACAGGTCTTACTTGGTCAATGTGAACTCGACTTCCCTAATCTCTCCAGACCTGGTTTCCGCTGCTGGGAGGGAATTGCCTGTCTCCCGCAAGTATAAGGAAACCGTTCACTTTGAATTTGAGCACCGAGGGCCAGTTTGCTAGACCTTCACATACTTTTGATTCGGGTCATTGGGCGTATCCTGGGCATCGCATTCTTTTCCAGATTATTTCCCTTTAGGTCTGACACCAGGTCTGACAGTAGGTGTGACACCTTGCTCCGTTACTCTGATACCAACCTCTGCCCTTTTAAACACTTCTATGAGCATTACATTTTTCATTCTTGCATAGTTCCTGTCGTTTGTATATATTTGCTTAGCGCCCTGTGATTGGGAATCAGACCCAGGTAATTATTATGAGAAGCGAGAATAATTATTTCGACAATAAGTCTTTAAAAACCGTCGTTGGAAAAACGGCAGATTTTGATGAGTTGGCCAAGGATGCCGTGGCTTTTGCCAACACATCTAAAGGAGGGGATATTTATATCGGTATTGAAGACGGTTGTTCACTTCCTCCGCCTAAACAGATAATTCCAGAGGAATTACCGGGTAAGGTTTCATTACGCATTTCCCAACTTACCGTTAATACCTTCGTCACGGCCGATCCGAAAACAGCCGAAAATGGCGGTGAGTTTATTCTCTTGCGAGTATATCCCAGCAGGTCTACTATCGCCGGAACAACAGACGGTAAGTACTATATCCGAATTGGCGATGAATCACGCCCGCTTCTTCCGGATCAACTGCTTCACTTGCTGACCGACAAACCTTCATATATTTGGGAGACCAAGGCAACTCGCGTGCCTCGGACTGAATATGATGAAAAGAAACGCCAAGACTTCCTTATTGGAATCAGATCCTCTGATAGAGTCAGCAACTTCGTTAAAGAAATGGCCGATGATGAGTTATTGGACTACTATCTTTTTACCGAGGGTGAGTTTTTGACTAATTTGGGTGTATTGTGGATTGGGAAGCGCAACGATCGTGCAAAAATAAAATACTCTCCTGCTATTCAATTCATTAAGTATGATGAGAACGGCAACAAGGTGAACAAGATAGCATGGGACGATTATTCCTTGAATCCCCAGGAACTCATAGACGCTATTTGGACTCAGATTCCTGATTGGAAAGAAGGAATAGAGGTGGCTGACGGATTATTTAGGGATTTCATTCCTAATTACAGTGAAAAGATTGTAAGAGAGCTCGTCACCAATGCCATTGTCCACAAGCCCTATACAACAGCTGGGGACATTTTCATAAATCTTTACCCCGATCGTTTGGAAATCCACAATCCTGGCAACCTTCCCATCGGTGTGACCCCTCAGAATATTCTTCACAGTTCCATACGTCGAAATGACCACTTGTGCAAGGTCGTCAACGATTTAAAAATGATGGAGAAGGAGGGCTCAGGATATGATGTTATGTACGAAGAACAACTGATGAATGGGAAAGCCGTTCCGGAGCCGAGAGAAGGAGATGATAGAGTTATTGTCTCCGTCAAGAAACTGATTAACAATCCGGGTATCATTGGAATGATCAGGAGAGTATCCGAGCAGTATTCTCTCTCGCGGAAAGAACGAATCGCCCTTGGACTGATTGCGCAAAACCACTCAATGACGGCTACGGAATTTGCTAAAGCCCTAGACCTTAAGGGAGATCACGCTACTCGGGCTTGGCTGGATAAGTTAATTAATCAGAGGATAGTACTTACGAAAGGAAAGACCCGTGGGACGGAGTACTATATCAACCCCCAGGTGATACGGTCATCCAACTTTCAGCGCAAACCTGACTTGAAGATTATTGAGCCACACCGCTTAAGAGAGCTGATTTATGAGGATATCCGTACTTATAAGAAGTGCTCTATCTCTGAAATCAGTAAACGCATTGGTCCTGAGATATCCAGATACAAGATTCGTCAGCAACTACAGGCATTAATTGATGCCGGTAGAATTGTGAAAGAAGGGGCTTCTTCTGCAACGGTATATCTTGTTAAAAACGGTGGCGAATAAAAAGGGATTTTTACAAGTTTTCAACAAGATTTTTAACAAGATTCGTCCCGGGCAAACCGCAGACTATCTGACAGTCAGAGACTTACACTATTGTTCGCTCGTTCGTCTTAATGGATAATATCCAAGTTTTGGTCAACTTTATACTGTTCAGCTCCAAACGCAACACACATTAAGGCAAAGCGGTCTTTAAGTTCCATCATTGTATAGCGCTTCACAGCTTTACTGCCTTCGCGGTGCAGACCGGCAGCATACAGGTTCACTTGAACCTTGTTCATCAGGTCTACGTGCGTCTTGCGGGCCAGTTTGCTGCTTCCCACTTCATAAAGCGGCACGTACTTGTTTTCGCCGGCAGCCTCGTCAAAGACGGCCACCTTCCGGTCAATGCCTACCGCCTCCAGCAGTTTTTTGATTTTCTTGTTGTATCCACTCTTTCCGGAAGGATAGCGAAGTATCGGCAGGTTGAATTCCGTTCGTTTGATGATATCCAGTGCGAATCGCATCAACGGAGTTTCAATCTCATGGTTATCCGCCTGGCGGGTTTTCGTCTTCTGTGGCAAATAATGGATATAAGGTATTCCGTCAGGCGAAACACTCACATTGTCCATCGTCATACGCTGGAAATCGCCGATACGGAAACCGATGGCGCAGTGAAGCACGAACGCATCCTTGGTCTCTTTCAGAGAATCCGGTACTTCGGCCGCCATTACTTTCTGCAGTTCCTCTTTACGCAGGAAAACAGGGTCATCGTACGTGGTCTTCATCACAATCTTGCGCCTTTCGGCACCAAGTTTCCGGAAAGGAGATTTGCTTATTTCGTCTTTGTCCTCCAACTCGGCAAAGAAGGTGCGCAGGAACTTCATTTCCCCCACAACCGTATTGCCTTTACGCCGTTCTGTGGGGATATCACGACTCTTCATATCCTTATAGACTGCCGGATACTTATCCACATACTCGTATTCTTCGAAAAGGAAAATGCGGTAGTCCATCAGCATATCGGCAGTAAAATCCTCGAAAGGCAGCGCGCTTTTCCGATGAATGCGCAGATACCTGGACATTTTGCCGACGTTGGTGTTTCATAGTGCAGCTCTACCCGTCAAACTCGCGCCTATGGCGCTACTACGTTACCCCACCCCCAAACCCCCGCCCGAGGCACAATAGGACTTTGTAAGTTATTGATTTTCAATCAATTTGCAAAGTCTTATTTTTTGTATCCCCCAAATTTGGTCACCTTTTGGTCACTTTTTTCTCCCCGGCTGAAGAACCGGGAGACCGATAAATTGGAATTTACATTTAATGTCATTCTGAACGTAGTGAAGAATCTTTTTGGTCAGCCTCACAATATTTTATGCTATATTTGTGGGGTTAATTACTAGTGTTATGAAAGAAAAATGGGCTTATAACCTTCCTGAAAGTACTGTGATAGCAGTAATGCAGAAAGAAATGATTTGCGTAAGCGGGGACCCTCAGCAAACCGGGAACCGCAGTGATTATTCTTATGGCGGCAACTGGGGCATGTTTGGTTCTGACGATTAAAACGGGGGTAAAATGATGAGAAACACAACCTTGTTGTGCTGCTTGGCAGCAGTCATTACTGTATCTTTATTCACTTCCTGCGACAAGTCGGAGTCTTTTTCACCTGATATCACTCCGGAATCTCCAGTTTATACCATGACGGTCAAGGCCGGGAAAGTCGCGACCAAGGCTTTGGCTTTGGGGGAAAACTCTTCCATTTCGGCCACATGGACAGAGGGCGACATCATTGAGGTATGGACCGCAGACGGAACGACAACCAAGTACGGTACCCTTACTGCGGAAAGTGGCGGCACTGCCAGCACCACCTTCACGGGTAAGCTGGACGCAGCCCCCCAAAACGGAGAAGAGCTACTTCTTAAATACGGGAGCCCCGATTACGCCTCTCAGGATGGAACGCTGACAGGGAATGCAAAGAGCATCGACAAAATCTGCGATTATGCGCTTGCCACTGTTACCGCTACTGTAAGCGGAACGACGGTTATCACCACTGATGCCGACTTTGTGAGCCAGCAGGCCATTGTTGGCCTCCATCTGTACCGTAAAAATGACGGGGCGGCTCTTGTCGCGAAAAAAATCATCTTGGAATTTGGAGGGACGACCTGTACTATCACCCCCTCCTCTCCCACAGACTTTTATTATGTGGCCATCCCATGTGGCGACGACGCCAACGTCTGGACAGACTTCGCCATCAGCGCTTCTGAAGAAGGTACAGCCGCCTGGTATGAGATGAACGCTTCGATGCCTCTGGTAAGGGGACAGTACTTTACTGCGCAGGCGTCACCTGCTCAGCTTACCCTCTCACGCATCAAGAGCCGGATCAACAAGGGCACAGACTGCC
>DBYB01000013.1 GCA_002309995.1 Bacteroidales bacterium UBA1197 | reverse complement strand
GTTAGTTTTGGCAGTTCCACGGTCACATACGTAACCTTGTCGGTCAGCGGATTGCTCAGATGCTTCTCATTGCGGATGGAATACGAATTAATCATATCCTTCGTGTCAGGCACGCCCGACATAATGAAATCAGTAATTCCGATAACATACACGTGCGGGAAGGTGTAATACAGCTCTGGCTCTCCATCCTTGCCCTTCCCTTTCTTTACGAGATTCTGCACTGGGAAGGAAGAATAAAACACCATACGCTGGTTGAAGTCCGCCTGGTCATTTAACTGCATCTCGATGGTGAAGTCCGAGCCATCGGAGGTCGTAGCAAAAACGTCGAATACTGCCCTGCGCGACTCCTTGCGGAGTCCCATCTGCTCGTTATTCATAAGGCTTACGCTCGTAAAGTGCTTCTCTGGAAGGATAGCATTGATAAGTTTTAACAGAAGGTCCTCATTGCCTTGAGAACCAAAAATTGACTTGAACGCAAAGTCGTAGCGCAAGTCAATAAAAACAGGATACTTGAAATTAGTCATAGTAAAAGAGGTTAAATAATACAGCCGCGAATATGAGAAGTATTTCCATAACTTCAAAGGAATCGAAAGAATCGTATCGCAGGTTTTGCTGATTTTTTCGACTGGCAGGAAGTACAAAGAATTGTATTGCGGATTCTTTATTAAAACTGAAGAAAGTTTACCGCCGCAACCATTGTCACGAAATCCACCACAGACCCTCCAAATGGATCTCGTGACACTGAAAAGCCCTTTTTCGGCCAAAACGTTGCCACGAAATCCATAAAACGGCTCTCTGGTGGATTTCGTGACAGGACGGGGACATAGCAGCCGGGAGATTCCAGGTCAAGCCAGGAATAAGGGGAGAAGGAAGCCGCCGGAGCGGAGGCAGGAATCGACTCCGAAAACAGTGGCCGCCCGTGATTCAAAAAATGGTCGATTTCTGCGTAGCGGATGGTGGCTTCCGGCGTAAATTGCCGTTTTTCGTAAGATGCTGACAGTCAATAAAAACTGTATCTCCTGTGCGTAAAAATGCGCATAGGAGATACGGAAGTAATTAAAAATCAAATGGTTGTAGGAAACAGAGGAGATCCTTCGCTGCGCTCAGGATGACAGGGACCGGAATGGAAGACGCCGATTTCTGCGGAGCGGATGGCGGATTCCGGGTCAAGCCCGGAATGAGGGGTGAAGGGGCAGCGCTAGATTTCGCCTTCGTCGAGCATGCGGCGCCAGAGTTCGAGTGTGGCGGAGGGGGGAAGGCCGTTCTTGGGGTCGGCGCAGAAGGCGCGGAGCTCGGCGGGGCCGGCGCCGGGATGCGCGGCGAAAAAGCGTCGAATGGCGGCCTTCACGCGCTCTTCAGCAGTCCGCGACCGGCACACGTCGCACTGGCCGCAATCCTCCGTCTCCTCCTGCCCGAAATACTTCAGCAGCAGCCTCGAACGGCAGACACCTCCCGCCGCAGCAGAACCCGCCGAACCGCCAGCCGCTCCCGTCGAACCAGCACCTCCCGCGACCATCTCCGCATCATCCGTCACATACCCCTCCATCGCCTCGAGCCGCGCCTCCGCGTTGCCGCGCAGAAACATATACCGCTCGGGCTTGAGGTCGAGGTTCCCCGGCATCAGGCGGTCGTGGCGGAAGCGAATCATTGAGCAGCAGTCGGCGGGAATGTACGTTATAATATGCTCCAGCGACAACAGATACAGCAGCTGGTGCAGCCACGGCACGGTGACGTCGGCCGCCTTCGCCAGGCTGTCCTCGTCTATCGGCACGGAATACGACATAATCCCCGGGTAGCCCCGCATCAGCGCCTCCAGTAGCGGAATCATCTGCGGATGCGGCAAATCGAGGTCGTACAGCGAGTTGCGCGGCGCAGAAATCCGCACGCGCGTAGGGAATTCGGTATCTTCCGAATAAAAGATGTGTTCCGACTGCTCCAGGTAGCGCAGCGCGTTCCGCACCATCCCCGGCCGCATCTTGTACTGCTTGCAGAAGGCCTCGAGGTCGAACTTCATCGAGAACCCCTCGCCCGTCTCATATATAATATTACCGGAGATATGCAGCTTCTGGTACACGTCCTCGATGAACTCCAGCGGCGGGAACGACGAATCCAGCATCTGCCGCAGGTGCGCCAGGTCGGACGCGTTCCACAGCAGCACGGCGTACGAGCGCAACCCGTCGCGCCCCGCCCGTCCGGCCTCCTGGAAGTACGACTCCAGGCTGTCGGTCGGCTCGCAGTGCACCACGAAGCGCACATCGGGCTTGTCGATCCCCATTCCGAACGCGTTGGTGCATACCATCACCCGTATCTCCCCGCACTTCCACGCCTCCTGCCTCTCGGCGCGCGTGCGGTTGCCCAATCCGGCGTGGTAGAACGACGCGCTCACCCCCTCCGCCTTCAGCAGTGCCGCCACGTCCTCGCAGCGCCGCCGGCTCCTCAGGTAAACGATTCCGGAACCCTGCACGCCCCGGCAGATGTCGAGCAGCTGGCCCGACTTGTCGCGGCACTCGCGCACGATGTAGCTGAGGTTAGGGCGCTCGAATCCGCTCCGGAGCACGTTGAACGACGGCTTCGACGGATCCACCGACAGGCGTGCAGCGATATCCTCCGCCACCCGGGGCGTCGCCGTGGCCGTAAGCGCGATTACGGGCGCATCCACCGTCTTCCGGAGTTCGCCCACGCTCAGGTAGTCCGGCCGGAAGTCGTAGCCCCATTGCGAGATGCAGTGTGCCTCATCGACCACTATATAGTTGATTTCCAGCACGTCGAGGTAGGAACGAAAGAGCGGCGTGCCCAGGCGTTCCGGCGATACGTACAGGAACTTGCACTCCCCGTAGGCGGCGTTGTTGAGGGCCGTGTCTACCTCCCGCCGCGTCATCCCGGCGTGCAGCGCGATCGCCCTGATTCCACGGGCCTCGAGGTTCTGCACCTGGTCCTTCATCAGGGCGATGAGGGGGGTGACCACGAGCGCCAGCCCGTCCCGCATCATCGCGGGCACCTGGAAGCAGACGGATTTGCCGCCGCCGGTGGGCAGGATGGCAAGGGTGTCGCGTCCCTCCAGGGCGGAGCGGACGATCTCCTCCTGCATCGGGCGGAAGCTGTCGTAGCCCCACCAGCGCTTGAGTGCTTCCAGCGGGGTCATGCCAGGATGATGAATACGCACGGACGTTTGCAGATGACGACCGCCTCCCTGCGCCACTCGGCCACGGTGCGCGTGCGGATGTAGGCGTCAGGCAGGGTGATGTCGGCCGCAACGGTGAGCCTGGTCTGCGGCTGCAGGAACTGAAGGAGGTCTTTCAGGAGGACGTCGTTGCGGTAGGGCGTCTCGATGAAAATCTGACTCTGGTTCAACGACTTGGAGTCGCGCTCGACCGTCTTGATGGCGCTGCGGCGCTCGTCCGTGCCAGCCGGCAGGTAGCCACGGAAGGCGAAACTCTGTCCGTTGAGACCGGAGGCCATAAGTGCCAGCATAAGCGACGACGGCCCGACCAGCGGCACCACTTCGATGCCCTTGCGATGACAGAGGGCCACAAGCGCGGCACCCGGGTCGGCTACGGCAGGGAGGCCCGCTTCCGATATCAGGCCCACGTCGCCCCGGTCGAACAGTTCCGCGAGCGTCTCCACCTCCTGCGGGGCGGTATGCTCGTTCAGCGTGTGGAACTCCAGCTCTCCGATGTGCCCCTTGAGGCCGGCGGCGGAGAGAAAGCGGCGGGCCGTACGCAACTCTTCAACCACGAAGGTCTTGAGCTCGCAGGCCTTGTCCAGCACCGGCTTGGGCAGCACTTCCGCCGGGTCGTACTCGCCCAGCGGCGACGGAATCAGATACAGTTTCCCTTTCATCGAATACAAATATACCAAATTTTTTATTAACTTTGTTGACTGGAACAAAACTTAATATTTCTATATCATTATGTCTAAAATCAATCTTGGCAAGTACGGCATCGAAGGCGTGACCGAGGTGCTTTACAATCCCACTTACGAAGTTCTTTACAACGAAGAGACCAAACCCGGCCTGGAAGGCTATGACAAGGGTCAGGTTACCGAACTCGGCGCCATCAACGTGATGACCGGCATCTACACCGGCCGTTC
>DBYB01000044.1 GCA_002309995.1 Bacteroidales bacterium UBA1197 | reverse complement strand
TGCTTCTGGATCTCCTTCTGCATCTCTTCCTGCTCGGCCTCCGTCATTGCGGGCTTGAAGCGGTCGCGATCGCGCTTGCGCTTGCCCTGGCCCGGAGCGGGCTGGGTGGATGCGTTCTTGGGCTTATCCTTCTTGCCGGCGTTGCGGTCGAGGCCGGCTCCGGCCTTCACCACATCCACCTTCTGCGCGCCCTTGCCGATGCGCTCGCGCTTGGCGGGCTTGCGGTCGAACTGGCTGAGGTCAACCTTGCCAACCACCTTGAAGGGAGAAGTCTCCTCCTTGGCAGGAGCGGGGGCGGGTGCGGGCTCAGGGGCCGGCTCCGGCTTGGGTGCAGGAGCAGGTGCGGGCTCGGGCTCGACGGGAGCGGGCTCAACGACCACTGGCTCCGGTTCAGGCTCCGGTGCGGGTGCAGGTGCAGGCTCCACGACCACGGGCTCCGGCTCCGGCGCGGGAGCGGGAGCGGGCTCCGGCTCAACGGGCACAGGCTCGGGCTCAAGAGCGGGAGCGGGCTCCAGCTCAACGGGTACCGGCTCGGGCTCCGGTGCGGGTGCAGGCTCCGGCCTGGGTGCCGGCTCAGCCTTCTTCGGCTCAGCTTTCTTGCTGTTAAAGAAGGTGTTGGACTTGATGGTGAGCTCCTGCTCCTCTTCCTCCTCTTCCTGGGCAGACTGCCTGCGGCTGGTCTTCTCCAGTATCTCCTTCACCTTTATATCTACGAGAGCCGCCTGCTCCATGGCCTCCTTGTCCTTGCCGAACTGCTTGTGCAGGTCGGGCAGGAACTCGTCGGATACCTTGGCATTGGGGTTCTCGTCGATCTCGACACCCTTCTTGCGGAGATAATCCACAAGGTCGCCGAGACCGATGTTGAACTGCTTAAGAAGTTTGCTTATTCTGATTTCTGCCATGCGTAACTAGTCTTCAAATTCAGCTTTAAGAATACGGAAAACGTCTTCGACGGTCTCGTCGTCCAGGTCGGCGCGCTTAGCAACGTCTGCCGGATCGATGGCCAGGACGCTCTTGGCGGTGTCGCAGCCAATGCCCTGGAGCTTGTCGATGACCCACTGGTCGATTTCGTTGGCGAAATCTTCGAGCAGCACGTCGTCCTCCTCTTCAGCCTCGGCCTTGGAGAGTTCCCTCCAGACTTCGATTTCCCTGCCGATGAGTTTGCCGGCGAGCAGCACGTTCACACCGTTGCGGCCGATACCCTTCTTCACCTCGTCCGGGAGCATATACACCTTGACCTTGTCTTCAGGAGACTGGCCCAGGTCGATGCTGGACACCATACCGGGAGCCAGGGCCCTCTGGATGAGGAGGCTCGGGTTGGAAGACCAGGGGATGACGTCGATGTTCTCGTTGCGAAGCTCGCGCACGATGCCGAGGATGCGGCTTCCCTTCACGCCGATGCAGGCGCCGATAGGGTCAACGCGGTCGTCGTAGGACTCGACTGCCACCTTGGCGCGGTCGCCGGGCACGCGGACCACCTTCTTCACGGTAATGAGGCCGTCGGCGATTTCAGGAACCTCCTGCTCGAAGAGGCGCTCCAGGAACTCGTCGCTGGTACGGCTCAGGGTAATGTAGGGGGTGGTATTGTTGCGCATCTCAACGCTCTTGATGATGGCGCGCACGGACTCGCTCTTCTTGAAGTGCTCGCCGGGAATCTGCTCGGCCTTGGGGATATGCAGCTCGTTGCCGTCCTCGTCGAGGATGAGCACTTCCTTGCTCCAGGTCTGGTAAACCTCGCCCACGAAGAGCTCGCCCACCTTCTCGGAGTATTTCTTGTAAACGTTGGCCTTCTCGATATCCATGATGCGTCCCTGAAGATTCTGACGGATATTCAGGATGCCGCGGCGGCCGAAGGAAGCCAGGGAGAAAGGCTTGGCGTAGGTGTCGCCGATCTCGTAATCGTCGTCGCCGCTGTCGGCGCAGACCTGCTCGAGGGTCATCTCGGCGTTGGGATTCTCAACCTCCTCGACGATCTCGAAGTTCTGGTAGATCTCGCAGGTACCCTTGTCAACGTTGACGATGACGTCGAAGTTGTCGGAGCTGCCGAAGGTCTTGGCGAGCTGGGTAAGGAACACGTCCTTGAGAACGCCCATCATCACGGGGCGGTCGATGTTCTTCTCCTCCTTGAAATCCTTGAAGGCGTCAATGAGGGTAATCGGTCTTTCTTTTTCCATTATTCTTCTATAGTTTTCAATATTTCATCTGCTTCTTCGGCGCCGATGCCAACGGAGCCCACGGTGAGGGCGTAATCCTCTATGTCGCGGTCGAAGGCGGCCAGCACGGCTCTGTGAACGTATTCGCAGTCCTCCAGGCTCACGGCATCGCCGGCCTTGTCGATGGTCACGTCGAATACATTGTCGTCGTCGTTCCAGTCCACGGCGACCAGTTCGCACCCGCGCTCCTTGGCGGCACGGATCACTACATCTTCGAATTCTTTCCTTTGCATGGCACTTTTACAATAAAAAAATAGAAGCCCTTCGGCCTCTATCTCAATCACGAGTGCAAAGATAGTAAAAAAACCTATATTTGCAAAGTGAACGAAAAAACATTCAATAAGTATTTCTCGGCGTTCATCCTGATTGGGATGACGGTAGTGACGATTTTGGCGACGGCGCTGAAGCTGGGGCCGGCGGAGGCGCAGCAGAAGACGCTGCTGCTGGTGTCGGCGTTCGGGGCGATGATGGGAGTGGCGGCGACTGTTGCCTCCGCCGGCGGCAAGATAATCACCTTCCTTTTCGGCCTGCTGGACGTGGCCATCTACGGTGCCATCTGCCTGATTAACTGGAAGAACGGCAACTCCGGCCTGGGGAACGCAGTGCTGCATTTCCTGTACTTCGTACCAATGCAGTTCGTGGGATTCTTCCAGTGGAAGCGCCGGGGCAGCAACAAGGAAGGCAGCGTGAAGGCCCGCAGGCTTACGACCAGGCAGCGCTGGCTAGCCGCAGGCGTCTTCCTCGCCGGCTCAATCATAGCCTACTTCATCATAGCGCAGTTCGACAAATCCGCCGCACAAACCTTCATCAAGACGGCTGTTGTGCTCGACGTGCTGCCCCTGATGTGCAACATCATCGGCCAGTTCCTGATGAGCACGGCCTATATGGAGCAGTGGATATTCTGGATTGGGGTGAACATCTTCTCCATCACGATGTGGAGCGTCACCCTGCATTCCGACCCGGGCTCGTCGTACGCCCTGATCTACATCATCAAGTACAGTTTCTACTTCCTGAATTCCATCAACGGCCTGAGGATCTGGCTGGGATTAAGTAGGAAAGACTCTCCGGACCCTCGTTGAACAGAAGGTCCATCACCGACAATCCCGGCACGAAGCCGAACTTCTCCCTGAACACCTGCCAGTAGGGCCGCACAGCCGAAGCGCACGGGCGCTTGGGGCTGAACAGATCCCTGCAGTCACCCTCCGGATGCAACTCAAAATCAGCCGTCGGAAGTATCTGCGGCGCGATTCCTATCTTGCGGCAGAAGAAGTCTATGACGTTCAGGTTCATCTCCCACAGCGTCTCCGGTTGCCGGTCCAGCAGCCCGAACAGTTCGTCCCGGTAGTACACGAAGAAGGGCGAACCGTAATAGGCGCTGTCGATGGCATATTCGCACTGACGGAGCCACGGCGTGCTCCAGTCAATACGGATGTCGCGGACCAGACGCGTGCCGTCGTGCACCACCGGCACACGGAGGTCCATCGGCCCGTTGGCCGTAAGGATGCGGCAGCGGTTGCGCCAGGTCTGCTTTCGATAGCTCTCGCAGGCCTCCAGGTACACCGAACCGCTCTCCGCCAGCATGGCGAAGTAATCGACGGGAGGAAACCAGGCAGTCGAGAGAACCACTACTCGAAACCTTTGACGTCGGGATCGCCGGCGCGCACGATGCCCCTCTTGGAGCCGGCAACGAAGTCCAGGATGGCATCCCTCTCCGGCGACTCGGGGAACTCTTCGCGTATATGCTCCATCGCGTCGGAGAAATTGTAGCCCTGATAGTACAGCACGTCGTAGATGTCCTTGATGTTGCGGATGACGTCGGAGTCGAAGCCCCTGCGGCGCAGGCCCACCAGGTTCACGCCGGCAAACGACAGAGGCACGCGGCCGCACAGCGAATACGGCGGGATGTCCTTGATGACGATGGATCCGCCTGCTACCATTGCGTGCTGACCTATCTTGCTGAACTGATGCACCTTGGCACCGCCGCCAATAATCGCCCAGTCTTCAATTACCGACTCGCCGGCAACGCCCACGTAACTCACCAGGATACAATGGTTCCCGATGACGCAGTCGTGGGCCACGTGCGAATAAGACATCAGCAGGGTGTCGCTGCCCACGCGGGTGACGTACTTGCCGCTGGCCGCAGTGCCCCGGTTGATCGTAGCGCACTCGCGGATATTCACGCGGTCACCGATCTCCACCCATGTGACTTCCCCGTCGAACTTGAGGTCCTGCGGGATGGCGCCGACGACGGCTCCCGGGAACACGTTGCAGTCGCGCCCCATCTTCACATAGGAGAATATATTGGCGTGAGGGAGTATCTTGCAGCCCTCGCCGATTTCGACGTTATCTTCAATGTATGCGTACGGCCCGACTTCCACGCTGTCGGCGAGTTTGGCTCCGGGGTGAACGCAAGCAAGAGGATGAATTTTTGCCATAACTTACAGAGATTTAAGGACTTCGCGCGCCGCTGCGGTATTGAGCGCGTGTCCGGGTTTGTAGGCCTCCACCCTGAAGCAGGGCAGGCCGCCGCATAGGCGCAGGTCGCCCAGGAGGTCGAGGAGTTTGTGGCGGCCGCATTCGTCGGGGAAACGGAGGCCGCCTTCGGCCAGATAGCCGGGCTTACCAGCCTCCGGCACATCTTTCCTGCCCTTCAGGCGGGCGATGCGGCGCATCACCCAGCGGGGCGCGGGTTTCTCCACAACTACCAGGGCGTTGTCGAGGTCGCCGCCTTTGATAAGGCCGAACAACAGTTGCGGCACTATCTCGTGCAGGAAACAGAACGTGCGGCAAGGCGCGATACTTTTAACATAATCGTCATCTGCAGAAAACGTTACCGTCTGCGTACCGAGCACTTTAGAATTATAATCGACGGTCACCTCAACGGAAGGCTCGGCCGCCGGAGTCAGTTTAATCCAGGCGCCCGACTTGTCGTTACGTACTATGATCTCGCGCTTCAGCTTAACCCACTTGCGGGGCACGCCCTGGTCCAGCACGCCGTCGCGGTCTATCGCCTCGGCGTACGGCCTGGCGCTGCCGTCCAGGATCGGCATCTCAGCGCTGTCGATTTCTATCAGGGCATTGTCTATCCCCAACCCCAGGAGGGCTGAGAGCAGATGCTCCACCGTGCCAACCTTCACCCCGCCGCGCCCCAGCATTGTGCTGCGGCGGGTGGAGCAGACATTGGACGCCAGCGCCTCAACCCGGGCCCCGCCCAGGTCGGTACGTTCGAACACTATTCCGGTATCTGCGGGAGCAGGGCACAGCCTCACGTGCACCGGCTTGCCGGTATGCAGGCCTCTCCCCTCAAAACTGTAGGTACCCTTTAGTGTCTGCTGGTTCATCCGGTCAGTCTTCGTTGGCGGATTGCTTGAATTTTGCGTAAGCCTTGAGGTAGTCCTTGTGGAGTATGGCCGGATTGCCGTACCAGGTCTCGCCAGGCTTGCGTATGTTGCCGATAATCAGTGAGTGGGCGCCGATGGTGGAATTGTCGGCCACCTTGATATGCCCTACCACGCCGACCAGGCCGGCTATGGTACAGCCCTCGCCCAACCTGGCCGAACCGGCAACGCCGGTGAGCGCCGCCATGGCCGTGTTCTTCCCAACGACCACGTTATGGGCTATCTGGCAGAGGTTGTCGATACGCACTCCGTCTTCAATAATGGTAGATTCCATTTGAGCGCGATCGACGGTGGTATTGGAGCCAATCTCCACGTCGTTGCCGATGACCACGTTGCCCAGATGCTCTATCTTCTCCCAGCTTCCGTCGGGCAGCTTCACGTTGCCGAAGCCGTCGTCGCCGATGATGCAGCCGGCGTGCAGTATCACCCTGTCCCCTATCACCATTCCCGGGAAGATGTGCACTCCGGGATAGATGATGCAGTTCTTGCCGATGGTCGTGCCGGCGCCGATGGTTACGTTGTCGTAAATCCTGGTGCAGTCGCCAATACGGCAGTTCTTGCCGATGGTGACGAAATCGCCCACCCACACGCTCCGGCCGAGCTTTGCGCTCCAGGCGATGCGGCAGCGGCCGCGATGCCTGCGGCACTTCTGCTCCTTCGCCGCCACCAGTTTCATCAGCTTGGCCATACCGTCGTAGGCGTTGGGAACCCGCACCAGCGTGGGCTCCACCGGCTCCTTGGGCTGGAAATCAGCATTAACCAGCAAGACGGAAGCCTTGCTGGTATAAACGAAATGCTCGTATTTGGGATTGGCGAAGAAACTCAACTGCCCCGCCTTGCCGTGTTCTATCTTTCCGAAAGACGAAAACTTCGCCTCAGGGTTGCCCTCAACCGTTCCACCGAGGGCGGCCGCGAGGTCTTTGGCTGTCATCTCCATTCTAGAACCTCCATCCAAAGGTGAACAGCACGTCGAATATGCTGCGGCTTATCGTCAGGTCCGGAGACTCGTATCCGATAACGGCGCCGTTCTTGTCCACTGCATCATATCCGCCGAAATAATACGGCGCATAGTGCACGGTAGGATACTTGGTCAGGCGCACCGCTGCATCCAGGAAGAACGAGCCGGTGGAGGAATAACCCACGCCAGCCGAGAATGCCTGGGTGTTGTTGCTGAAGTACTTGAAGCCGGAGACTATCTGGCTGTTGTCGTACGTCTCGGCCGTAACCATATTGTCGAACTGGTCGAAGGCATAGCGCTCAGGGTCGGTGGTGAGGCTGTAGCCTGCGCGAAGCGAAAGCATAGGCAGAGGCTTAACCTCAACGCCCGCGCGGAGTGCGTGCGACACGCCGCAGAACAGCTTGTTGCGCTCGTTGGTATCTGCCCAGTCGTCACGTCCGAAAATGGTCTGCTCGATGTCGCTGTAGCGCATCACGCTGTAGTCTGTAAGCTCATAATCCAGGCTCAGCAGACCGATCTTGCCGAAGGTGAAGGCTACGCCGGCATCGACTATGTAAGGAGTGGTGAGATTATAGGTAAACTCGCCCTTGTCGGACTTTGCCCAACCGTTGTAAGTGCCGTTCTCATAGTTAATTCCGGCGGAATACTGCCAGGTCTCGGTAATGGAGAGAATGGAAGGCGTCTGGAACGCAGCGCCAAGGCGCACGCCCTCGACGGGCAGCCAGATGAATCCGAACTTGCCATATATACCGCCGGCATTCGTATTGAGTTTGTACGCGTTGCTGGAGGTCTTGTAGTAAGTGGTGGGCTCCCCTTCCACTCCAAGGTGCATTCCGTTCTCGTCCACAAAGTTCACCGGGAAAGCTATAGGCGACTGTGCCGTCTCGCTGAAGCCGTCCTCGCGGCGGTACTTGATGGAAGGCATACCGAAGTTGACTCCGAAGTAGAACTGATCGGAAATGTTGAAGCCCAGGTTGACGAGCACGTCGGTCTTGGTGCCGTAGGTGTTGTAATTAGCCTTCTGGTCCAGCGTGCCGGGCACGTAGGCGTAATTGTCGGTAGGATCGACCATCTGGTTGCCTCCGGCGTAGCGGTAGGAACCCTGAGGGCCGAACTCGCCAATCTGGTTGGCGCAGTAGGCGGCATAGAGGTTACGCCCCATCTGGGCGGACTTGAGTCCGTTAGCCGCTGCTGCAAGGTCGCCGAGGAACGAGTGGGTATTGCTTGAGCCGTAGCCCGTCGAGTACCCCAGATAGGTATTCGTAGTGTTCACTATGATGCCGAGGGTCATATATTTGGCGCCATCGTCATCCGATGAATAGAAGACCACCGTGCCGCCGACGTTGGGCAGGTTGAACTGCGCGTGCGAGGCGTTATACGGACTGCCGGCCTCGCCTCCCGGGACGTTCGCCCACTGGGTAGCCGCCGACTGGAACAGCATTGCCGGGGTGATGGTCAACTGTCCGAAGCTGTTGACCGCAGAGCCGGCGGGGTTGATGCCGACCGAGCCGAGGTCGCCGCCGAGGGCCGTCATAGCGTTGCCGAGGGCCACGGAGCGCGCGGTGCCGTAGTAATTGTTGCGGCTGAGAAGCTCAGCGTAATATGTGTCCTGGGCCCACGCCGACAGCGCGAGACCGGAAAGTGCCAGAGTAAGAAGTATCTTTTTCATATAGCCGAAGTGTTAAGGATCACGATTACCTGCGACCGCCGCCGCCACCGCCGCTTCCGCCGCTGCTGCTACTTCCGCCGCCACCGCCGGAGAAGCCGCCGCCACCGCCGCCGCCCGAATACGAGTGGCCGGAGGAGTAGCTGCTGCCGGAACGGCTGCTGGAGGAAGAATAGGAACGGCTGCTTGATGAAGACGAGCCGCTGCGACCGGAGGAATAACTGCTGCCGGAGCGGCTGTAGCCGGAGTCTCCCGAAGACCTGCTGCCGGAGCTGTAGCTGTTCGAACTGCCGGAACGTCTGTAAGACGATGCGGCTGCGCCGGATGAAGACGAACGGCTGGTGGTGCTCCCGCTCCTGCGGTAGTTGTTGCCGCCGGTGGCATAGTTGCCCGGGCTCGCATGCCCTTCCCTGTCGTAGCGGGAAGGCCTGCCGTAATAGCCTCCGTGATGATAATGATGGTGATGATAATAAGGATATGAAGGTCCCCAGTAAGGATCCCACCAGGGGTCATACCAGGAATTATACCAGCCCCCATACCAGCCCCCATACCAGCCTCCGTACCAGCCGTAAGACCACGAAGGGCCCCAGCCGTAATAGGAGCCGTAGCCCCTGTAAGGATAGTAATATCTGCTGTAGTATGGATACCCATATCCGTATCCGTACCAAGAGGAGTAAGGATCTTCGACGATAACTGTCACGGTATCACGGGAAGACTTCTTGGAGGCCAGGTTCCGTGCCGCCATCTCCTTGAAATCGTCGGCAGAGTAGAGTTCCACCACCGGCTCGGGACGGGTATAGATGCCGTCGGGGAACTGCTGCAGGGAAGCATACTGCGAAGACGTTGCGCAGGATGCCAGTGCCAGCAATGCAGGCAATAAAATTATCAGGCTCCGCTTCATTTTTTACCTCCTTAAATAAATAGTTTGTATATTTGTGCTCGCAATATCCGTGCCGCGCGGCTGCGCGCCTGAGCGGGACCCGTCTTGCGATTATTTGATGCAAAATTGATAAAAAAACCTGAATATGGCAAAAGAGGTTACTAAACGATCGGACAATTATTCCCAGTGGTACAACGACCTGGCCCTCAAGGCCGACTTGGCCGAGCAGTCTGCAGTTCGCGGCTGTATGGTCATAAAGCCCTATGGCTATGCGATTTGGGAAAAGATGCAGGGGGTTCTGGACGGTATGTTCAAGAAAACCGGTGTGCAGAACGCATACTTCCCGCTCTTCATCCCCAAGTCTTTCTTCAGCCGTGAGGCCGAACACGTGGCAGGCTTCGCCAAGGAGTGCGCAGTGGTGACTCACCACCGCCTGATGAACGATCCCGACGGCAACGGAGTGGTCGTCGATCCTTCCGCAAAGCTCGAAGAGGAACTCATCGTCCGTCCCACCTCGGAAACCATCATCTGGAATACCTATAAGAACTGGATCACCTCCTGGCGCGACCTTCCCCTCCTCTGCAACCAGTGGTGCAACGTGGTACGCTGGGAGATGCGCACCCGCCTCTTCCTCCGCACGGCTGAATTCCTGTGGCAGGAAGGGCACACCGCCCACGCCACCGCAGAAGAGGCGCAGGCCAAGGCTGAGGAGATGGTGCACGTGTACGCCGACTTCGCCCGCAACGTGATGGCCCTTCCGGTCATCGTCGGCCACAAGAGCCCCGGCGAGCGTTTCGCTGGCGCAATCGACACCCTCACCATTGAGGCAATGATGCAGGACGGCAAGGCCCTGCAGGCCGGTACGTCGCACTTCCTCGGGCAGAACTTCGCCAAGAGCTTCGACGTGCAGTTCACCAACAAAGAGGGCAAGCAGGAATACGTATGGGCTACCTCCTGGGGCGTGAGCACCCGTCTGATGGGAGCGCTGATTATGGCCCACGGCGACGACAACGGTCTCGTGCTTCCTCCCGCCCTCGCCCCTATCCAGGTGGTTATGGTGCCCATCTACCGCACCGATGAGGAATTCGCAGCCGTGATGGCGGAGTTCGACAAGATCAAGGCTGAACTCGAAGCCCTCGGCGTGAGCGTGAAGATCGACAGCCGCGACACCCTGCGTCCCGGCTTCAAGTTCGCTGAGTGGGAGCTCAAGGGCGTGCCCGTGCGTCTTGCGATGGGCGCCCGCGACCTTGCCTCCGGCACCGTCGAAGTTGCCCGCCGCGACACCCTCACCAAGGAGACTATGCAGCTGGAAGGCATCGCAGCCCACATCAAGGGCCTGCTCGACGATATCCAGAGCAACATCTACAACAAGGCCCTCGCATTCCGCGACGCCAACGTGGAGAAGTGCGACGACTGGGAAGACTTCAAGGTCCGCATCCAGCAGGGCAAGTTCCTGCTCTGCCACTGGGACGGCACCACCGAGACCGAGACGGCCATCAAGGAGGCCACCAAGGCCACTATCCGCTGCATCCCCGTCGACAGCTATGTATGCGAGGAAGAAGGCAAGGACATCTTCTCCGGCAAGCCTTCTCACAGGCGCGTGATATTCGCAATTTCTTATTGATATGAAACGTACGCTGGCCATACTGACAGCCCTGGCAGCCTTCAGTTCCGCATCCTTCGCACAGGATGCGCAGCAGATCGCGGCCGATTTCGCTGCGGAGTACCTCAAGGCTCCGGAGCGCAAGACAGAGACAGCCAGGCCCCAGTACTGGAACATCTCGGCGGTGCTGGACATCGGTATGAACCAGACCGACCTGACCAACTGGGCGGCCGGTGGTTTCAACAACCTCTCACTGCTGGCGGGCCTGGACGTGAAGGCATCCTACAGCAAGGCCCTGTTCTCCTGGAACAACCGTCTGCAGCTGCAGTACGGCTTCATATGGTCGGAAGACAAGTCCAACGTGCTGCAGAAGAACAACGACCGCATCTACCTCGAAAGCAAGGTGGCGTTTATGACGGCCAAGGACAGCAAGTGGAACTGGACGGCCGGCTACGACTTCCGCTCCCAGTTCACCGACACGTGGGGCAAATATGTCGAGACTGCGGAAGGCTCGGGCAAGTATCAGCCTGAGAACCTCAAATCGAGCTTCATTTCCCCCGGCTACAACAATCTGGCATTCGGTATTGAGTGGCGCCCGAACTCCTGGTTCGACCTGAACATCTCCCCCGTTACCGGAAGTCTCACTATCTGCCAGCGGGAAGACCTGCGCAAGAGTTACGGTATGCCGGTGATCTCAGAAGAGGGCGAAGAGGTGAAATACGGCCCCGTGCTGTTCCAGTTCGGTGCTTCCGTGAAGACTAACGCCAAGTTCTCCATCAACGACAATCTGCTGTACGAGACGCAGTTGGTGCTCTTCACGGACTACCTGAACAAGCCTTTCCGCCACAACCGTGTCAACTGGGATAACAAGATCACCTGGAATATCGCCAAGTTCTTCAGGATCAGCGCCAGCACCTGGCTGATTTACGATCCTATAGTGGTTATCGACGGAGTTGCCAGCAAGATCCAGTTCAAGGAATTCATAGCGTTCAACTTCTCCTACTCCATCGGAGGCAAGAAATGAGGGTGCTGCTTGCTGTAAGCGGCGGCATCGATTCAATGTACATGCTGCACAGGGCGCCGGAGTTATTCCCCGGCGCTGCCTTTGCAGTCGCCCACTGCAACTTCTGCCTGCGGGGCGAGGAGTCTGACGGCGACGAGGAGTTTGTGCGGCAGGAGTGCAAGGCACTCGGCGTCGAGTGTTTCGTCACCCGCTTCGACACCACCGGCTACGCGGCCGAGTACGGCGTATCCGTCGAGATGGCAGCACGCGAATTACGCTACACCTGGTTCGCCTCACTTATGGCCGAGCACGGCCTCGACATCCTCGCCACAGCCCACAATGCCAACGACAACGCCGAGACGCTGCTTCTCAATCTTCTCCGAGGCACCGGCACCAAGGGCCTCCGAGGCATCCCCTCCGACGGTCCCGTTCCGCACGGCGCCGCCAACCTCCGCATAGTGAGGCCGTTATTAAGCATATCGCGTAAGGACATCCGCGCCTGGATGGAGGAGCACGGTTTCGACTGGCGGGAAGACAGCACCAACGCCGAAGACGGCCCCAGGCGCAACAAGCTCCGCAACCGCGTCTTTCCGGTCTTCGAAGAAATCAACCCCTCGTTCCTCAGGACTCTTGGCGAAGACATCGAGCGTATCCGCCAGACCGACGACATCGCAGAAGATTATTTCCGTCAGGCTGAGGCCCAGATGGTAAAGCACGCACCTGATGCCGCAGGAGGCGCTTTACTGCAAATCAACATCACCTCCCTGCTGGCACTCACCCACTGGCGCTACGTACTCTGGCGTACTATAGAAGACTTTGGCTTCAGCGCCGAGACCTTCGGCAAACTCTGCGCCCTCCTGGAGCGCTACCGCATGGAACCATCCGGCACCGTCACCCTCAGCGGCAAGACCTTCCAGTCCCCAACTCACCTCCTCCTCTCCCGCCGCAAACTCCTGCTGGTTTTCAACAGGCCTTAGCCGGAGGCGATACCTATATTATACTAATAGTCGGAAGATTCCTCTTACGGAGGAGGGCGTTGTAGCGGTCGAGGGCCTCGCCGACACAGTCTTCCCAGGAGCGGACGATGGACTTGGATGCCTGAACTCCGACGCGGTGAACTCGCTCAGGATCAGCGACGAGCCGGCGAAGGAGGGCTTCCATCTCGGCAGGATCGTTCTTGACCAGGAATCCGTTCTCTCCGTCAGTAAGGATGGTCGAAGCGGTTGCGCCTTCTGCCATAACGGCCGGAGTATGAAGCGCCGCGGCCTCGCGAACCACCAGCGGAGCGTTGTCGTAGAGCGACGGGAATAGGAACAAGTCGGAGGCGGCATAGTAACGTGTGATGGCGGTGCGGTCCGTGAGAACGCCGACGAACGTCACCTTGTCGTCCAGCCCCTTCTCGGTAACCAGCTGCTTCATCTCCTCGGCAGCGTACCCCGTGCCGACAAAAAACATCTTGAACGGTACGTCCGGCATACGCGCGAGGCCCTCGATGACCAGCCTGGGGTTCTTCTCCCAGATATGCTGCCCCACGAAGAGCATCACGAACTCATCGGGCTTGATACCCAGCTCCTGACGCGCCTCCACGAAATACTTCTCGGGATAGTCGGCCACCAGGTCAGAACCGTTGTCCATTACCTCCACATGGCCCTTGTAGCCATACTCGCGAATCACGTCGATAACTGACTCCTGCGGCACCCACACCAGGTCGGCCTTCTCGTAGAAGTCGATGATATACTTGATGATACCGTCCACGATGGGACCCGGGAGCACGCGGGCGAAGTCGTCGCGGTACTTGGAATGGAAAGTGGCCACGCACGGTATCCCCTGCAGCTTGGCGATTCTCTGTGCTGCCAGTCCGCTCGCAAAAGGGCAATGGGCGTGCACAATCTTGAAACGAATCTTCGCGATTTTCGCCAGGAAGACCGGGTCCATTTCAGCAATACCCGTAACATAGGGGTGGCGCTTCGGCACTGGCACGCTCAGGTAATCAAGTACCTGATAATCGAGGCTGCTGTAGTCAGCACCGGGAACCTTGGGAGTGATAACCTTCACCGCCCCGGCCTTCTTCTGCATCCACTTGGCGTAATTCTCCATACAGACGGCCACGCCGTCCATCACAGGAGGGAATGCATCGCAGAAGAGGCCAACATTGGCCTCTTCCATCAATGACTTAAGTTTATCAATCGGATTCTCCATCATTCTGCGGTAGCTTCTTCAACGGGTGCTGCAGGGGCCTCTTCCACCTGCTCCTGTGCGGGCTTCTCCTTAGGGAAAGGCAGACCGATGCACTTGAGGTTGCCGGTAAAATAAAGAACGCCGCCTGCGATGATTATCAGCAAGATGCACCAGCGCACAATCTTCTTCCAAAGAGGAGTGCGGGGCTTGTAAGGATCGTCCAGGTTGAGCTTGGGATACTTGGCCACGCTGGTAAGCGTACGACCGAAGGGAATGTTGACCTTGGCTCCGGAGTTGATGGCCCAGCCGTTGGCGTTGAGCACAGGGCCGAGGTTGCGTCTGCGGAGCTTGCCCCATGCGATGAAGCAGGAAGGTCCGGAAATGACCAGCATAATCCCCAACAGGATAAGCAGTACGCCCCACCAGGGAGTCTTGGCGATGCCGGAAACGATGGCGGCAAGTGCGGCGGCAATCACGCCGAGTGCCATACCGACGGCAGCAAAGATGCCGGCGTATTTGGCAATGTCGAACGGCTGTTTCTTGGCAGCAGCCTCGCCAGGAGCGGCGGTTGCAGATGCCTGCAGGTTCTCCACGGCCTTGGCGTCCTTCTCTGCGGCAGACTTGTTGATGAGGCCCTGGATGAAGTTCCAAAGCTTCACGTAAGGAGCCCAGAACGCCTGCTTCAAGCTAATGGGATTATCAACCACCTTGATTATCTTGGCATCCCAATCGAGGCCGTTGCGGTCGTAGAATACGCCGTTCAGGCCGGGACGCAGGTTGCGCGTGCTTCCGTCGGTCATCACCGCCACTATGTCCATTGTCTGGCCGGTGGTGCGGGAAGTGCAGGCGCAATAGAGCAGGAACATACCGCTCAGGCCGGCCATATCGGCGTGCTGCGACATATCTGCGATCTTAACGCAGACCCTGCAGCAACGCTGGTCGATATAGAGTTTACCGCATTCGAAGACGGCGGGATCATCCTGTTTGGGGGAATAGAAGTCGGAGAAGAGCACATAGTTCTTCAGCAACTTGTAGAAGTCGCGGTACAGGTGGGTGAGTTTGTTCACCTCGTCGATGGAGTTGGCCTCGTCTTCCAGTTCTTTGTCCTTCTCAACCAGTGCAAGGAGTTCAGCCTTGGCGTCTTCCTTCAGCAGGGCGTTGATTCTCTCGAGTCCGAGGGGCTCCACGCACTCGCCCTTCCTGGAATCCTTCCAGGCGATATACGGGGCGAACTTCGCCAGCACGGCGTTCCACTCGGCCTCGGTGATGCCCTTGCCGTCGAGACCTGCGAGACTGCGGACAGCCTCCACGCGGGCTTTCCACGCAGGGTTGACTGCATCGAACGGGAGCACTCCGTCTTTGCTCGGACGGGCGATGGGGTATGAGGAAATCTCGTCGAGTTTCGACTCAAGATTATCGGCAGCAATCGCGCCAATACGGTCAGCAGAAACGTCAAGCGCAGGGCCGGCAGCTTCGGTGAAAGCGATGAGCTTGCAACGCATAAAGTAGTCGGCTATCTTCTCCTTAACGGCGTTGCAGGCGTCGAGGGCGGCCTGGGTAGTGTCGCCGAAAGGCATTATCTCCGGAGTACCTGCAGCCTTCCAGGCAGAATAATCTGCCAGAGCGGCGTAGAACGCCTCAATCTGGTCTGCGGTGACACCGGGAGCGCCGCTGCGGTCGGTCGCGGGAGCGCCGGTAGCTACGATGTCGTGTATAACAGCCTTGAGTTTTTCGTCATCTGCAGAGGCCTCGGTGATAATGCCGTCGCCGTTGAATTGGGTATCGGCGAAGATGGCCACGCTGTCGGATGTATCGGCAACGGAAATCTCGTTCTTCTCCAGTTTGAGGTTGGCGAGAATCTGCTTTGCAGAGTCGTAGAGCTTTGCTCCGGCCTCGCAATCGGTATTGATCTGGTCCAGAGGAAGGATGGAATCGCCCTTGAGTATAAGGTCTTTGTCCTTAATAACAGAAGTAATCCACTCGGCTGCAGCAACGATTTCCTTAACGCGGATCTTGCCGTCGCCGTCGGTATCGATCATCTTCAGGGTGTTCTCATCGAATTCCAGGCCCTTAACGGGGCAGCTGAGGACGGTCCAGAGTTTCTGGTCCAGTTCTCCAAGGTGTGCGATGTCTTCGCCGCTCTGCACGTTGACGCGTACCGCGCCGCCGAGTGAGCAATAGCTCCACTCGTACTTTCCGTCATTATTAGATTTCTTGGACATAGTGATGTGGTTTTGTATATCGTACAAACTTACAAAATTATTTTTATATTTACGGTATGTCGAACGTAGTAATAATCGGTGGCGGTGCGGCAGGATGCTTCTGCGCGGCAGAACTCTCGCGTCTGCATCCCGACTGGTCCGTGAGTATATTCGAGGCCGCTCCTGTGCTGATGGCCAAGCTCGCGGTTACCGGCGGCGGACGCTGCAACATCACCAACACTTTCGAGGGGGTCGATTCTCTGGCGGCCGTGTACCCCAGGGGTGAGAGGCTGATGAAGCGACTGCTGCATTCGTTCGGGCCAGAGGATTGCCTGCGGTGGTTCGGCGACCGCGGCGTCCGTTTCGTCGTCCAGGACGACGGTTGCGTGTTCCCGGAGAGCCAGGACGCAATGCAGATCGTGCGCACGCTCGAACGGGAACTCCGCCACGGAGGAGTGAAGGTGTACTGCCGCCGCAAGGTGGTATCCGTTGATGCCGAGCTTACGGTACGATATACTGATGCCGCAGGAGAAGGGTCTGTGAAGCCTGACGCTCTGATAGTGACGACCGGAGGCGGCACCTCACGGATTCTGTCTGATTGCGGAATGGAGCTGGTGCCGGAGCTACCGTCGCTGTTTACTTTCAAGATAGATGATTCCGGCCTGCGAGGGCTGATGGGCACGGTAGTGGAAAACGTCACGCTCGGACTCGCAGGTACGCGGTTCCGTTCTTCCGGCACGCTTCTGCTCACCGACTGGGGCGTCAGCGGCCCGGCTACGCTCAAACTATCGTCGTACGCCGCCCGCTGGCTGGCGGAAAACCAGTATCGCGCCACGCTGCTGGTCAACTGGCTCGACGGCAGCGAGGAAGAAGCGATGCGGCTTCTCGGCGACAGGCTCTCCGATGGCCGCCTCATTGCGAATTCCCACCCTTCAGAGTTGACGGACAGACTCTGGCGTGTACTCGTCGAGCGCGCCGGCATACGCCCCGACGCCCGCTGGTCCGAACTCGGCAGGAAGGGTCTCGCCCGACTGGTTAGTATCTTAACAGCAGACACTTACGAAATCATCGGCCGCGCCCGCTTCAAAGAGGAATTCGTCACCTGCGGCGGCGTCGCACTTTCCGAAGTTAACCCCACCACCCTCGAATCGCGCAGCATCCCCGGTCTCTACCTCGCCGGCGAAGTCCTGGACATCGACGCCATCACCGGCGGCTTCAACCTCCAAGCCGCCTGGTCCACCGCCCACACCATCGCCCACTCCATCTAAATTAGAAGGAGGGAAAAAACGACTCCACACCTACAGCGAAACGGATGGGAGAGCCCGTTCGTCC
>DBYB01000056.1:32485-50120 GCA_002309995.1 Bacteroidales bacterium UBA1197 | reverse complement strand
ACGGAACTTTGCAGGTGAGCCAAAAAATCACTTGGCAGAGGGAGGAGCCTTTCCCATCAGACTGTAGATGAGGATGGCGAGTTGCTTTCCTTGCTATCACAAGCTAATCACGGAGTAAGTCCTACAGTAATCTTGTCATCGCCAGTCTATAATAATTCTTTCACCCCGATAACAATAAACAACTTCGGTCCTGAACAGAACAATGCATTTCTTCAAAATGTATCCTTAAGTAGTGTTTTAGTTAATAATATTGTGTGGAACTCCGGGCATCTCTTCCAATATGAAAAGACCCTGGAAGCATTCTTGTGTGAGAATCTTGATTCAATGCAAGTCTCGTTTTGCAACTTGCTAGGATATCCAAATCACCATATTAAATGGCTGGGTAATTATTTGCCCTATGGCGTGGCTGGAAAAAACATCGATTTGGTTTGCGAAATTGAAGATGTCAACGGGTCAATAGTTGTAGTTATTGAATTAAAAAAAGGTCCGTATAGCTATGATGGTTATAAAGGTATAGTAGATGAACAACTCAATAACTATTCTCAGTTTATTGCTGACGCCTTTAAATCTTATAGGGGTAATACCTTTTTGATTGAGCAGGTTGTACTAACACACTCTCCTGGAAGAAATCTTGCTCCATCTGTTGCTCAATATAAAAACACAAAGTGGATAGGTTATGATATAGATCCTATCAGTAAGACCGTTTCTTTTACGAGATTGCTTTAGTTTTTATGCGAGGTCTTGATATATTAAAAAAAGAACCATATCTTTACATATAGATTGGACAATTGTGGACAATCTTGGACACAAATGAAGCATCTATATGGAGGTAAAAGAGTATTATTCTATCGCAGAAGTGGCGGAGCAGTTGAGCTTGTCGCAAAAATCTATCCGGCGTTATATAGCAAGTGGCCAGCTTGGGGCCGTAAAGATTGGTTCCAATTATAGGATCCCCAAAGGTGCTCTTGAGTATTTCATCAACCATCAAGCGAACAAGGAGCCGGTCGTTAATTACGATCTGTTCGGAAATATCGTTGAGGAAGACATTAAAATCCACCTTTCTCCCAAATATGATGTCGTAAATTGGTATGACATCAAGAAGGTTTGGGCGAAGCCGCCGAAATCAGAAATGACCTTTGTGGACTGCTTCTGCGGTGCTGGTGGTCTATCAAAGGGTCTTGAAATGTCTGGCATCCACGGGATATGCGGCCTTGATTGGTTCAAAGAGGCCGGTATGACATACGCCAGGAACTTTGATCACCCTTTTGTCAATGGTGACATCACCCAGAAAGAGGTGAAACAGCATTTTTATGATGTAGTGGAGGAGCAACTGCACGGTCGTCATCTTAGTATTGTAGCCGGTGGATTTCCTTGCCAGGGATTTAGTATGGCCGGAAACAGAATCGTTGATGACCCTAGAAATTCGCTGTATAAGGAATTGCTGGAGATAGTCAAGCACCTGAAACCTGACTTTGTCATATGTGAGAATGTCAAGGGCCTTCGTTCGATGCTTGGTGGAATGGTAGAGCAAAAGATCAAGGCCGACTTCAGGAGTATTGGCTACGATATGAACGTCACCACTCTTTGTGCTGCTGACTATACGGTTCCTCAAAAGAGGGAGCGTGTCATTTTCATCGGCAACCGCTTAGGGAAAAGGAATTATCATCCTCAACCGATGCTTACATCGGCTGAGTATGTAACAACCGGGCAGGCCATCGCGGATTTAATGGATCATCCGGAGGACAAAGCGTTCAACCACGTTCCTACAAGGCACACTCCTGAGATGCAGGCCAGAATGCTGGCTTGCCCTGAGGGGCAGAGCCTTTATAAGGGCTATTCCGACGCCTGGAAGAAATGCCCCTGGGACGAGGCATCCTGTACAATCAAAGAGAATCACGGCGGCGTGAATATTCATCCCAAACTGCCTCGTGTTCTCACGGCTCGTGAGATGGCTCGTCTTCAGTCTTTCCCTGATGACTTCATTTTCGAAGGTCCCAAGAATAAACAACTGGTTCAGATCGGCAACGCCGTTCCTCCGCTTCTGGGTAAGGCCATTGGACTCGCGGTGCGTCACTCTGCCGGCGAAATTGAATAATTTCCGGCAATCGTTCGGTCTTGCTGATTCGTCCTCTGCATCTGCGTCGAATTGAGGCGTGTGTACTGCGCTGGGTGCGCCTGAAGGTGCTTGAGGATGGACCTTCGGGCGCGGTGTTGCGGGGAAAATGCTCCTGACGGTACATTGGTTTGGACCTTCGGGCGCAGTAGCGGTAGTCGCGGGCGGGGGAGAGGGGAGGTTATCGTGCGGAGAGATCCAGCTGGTAGGCGAGGCGGGGGGCGCCGGAAGCGAGGTAGATTATGCCGCAGTAGGTGAAGCCGTAGCGGGTGATGCAGTGCTGCATTATGCGGTTGTCGCGGTGCGTGTCGATGCGGATGTTGGGGTCTTGGGAGAAGCACCAGTCCATAATGACCTTGAAGACGCCGTGGACGTGAGGGTAGCTGCCAATACGGTGCACCACGTGATAAGGGGCATCGTTCAGCCAGGCCCCGCCTTCGATGTAGCTGTATGTCGGCTCCGGGGATGGTATAAAGGCGAAATACGCAACGACCACTCCGTCCTCCTCGGCAACGAAGCCGGCGGCGTTAGCGATGTCGGTCAGGATGATATCTTCAGATGGATAACCGTTCACCCACTGCCCGGTGTTCCCGGATGCGCGCATAATGCCCTTGGCCGCGTCCAGCACGACCATAATTGCTTGAAGGTCTTCGGTAATAGCGCGTCTGACAGTCATCAGTCTCTCCCTATATTACAGTTGCAAAGATAATAAAACTATGACTTTTGCGGTTTGGTGAAAAGAATTGTTATATTTACGGTTGTTTGGGAATTGTTTGAATCAGTAATCCTGGCAGAATTTGCTTTGCGCTATGAACTCTATCGGCAATATATTCTGGTTGATTTTTGGCGGTATCATCATCGCCATTATCTACTATATCGTAGGGCTGTTGATGTGCATCACCATCATCGGCATTCCTTTTGGCATACAACTCTTCAAGTTAGGTACCTTCTCCCTCTGGCCGTTCGGCCATCAGTTGGTGGACGGTCCCAATCAGCCGGGCTGTGTATCCATTGTGATGAATCTCATCTGGATATTGCTTGGCTGGTGGGAGATTGCCTTGCTTCATCTGGCCTTTGGTCTGCTGTTTTGTGTTACAATAGTTGGGATACCCTTAGGGCTTCAGCATTTTAAGTTGGCTCTGTCCTCCATCTTCCCCTTTGGCAAAGAAGTCCAATAGCGGGACACTTCGACAAGCCCTTCGACAAGCTCAGGGCAAGCTCAGGGCAGGCTCAGGGCAGGCTCAGGGATCGGAGTGAAGAGGTCGATTAAACGGCAGGCTGGAGCGTCATTTGTACAACTCTCGGAGGACGGCGAGGGAGCGGATTTGGACGGGGGAGTCGATGTGGTAGGAGATGTAGTCGAGAAGGAGGGAGGCGATGGCGTTGCGCTGGGGGCCGGTCATGGGGATGAGCATACACTCGGCGGCGCTGAGGGTGAGAAGCTGCTGCACTGCAGCGAGGTGCTCACCGGCGAAGGGCGCGAGGTCTTCCAGCGAGGGGGAGAAGCCCAGGGCGCCGGCGAACTCCAGGAGGAAGCGCAGGTGGAAGTTGGAATAGTCGCTCTGCATGGCGTCCAGCGTGAGGACGCTCCCCAGGCACCAATCGTACAGGCCGGGCTCATTGGCACCGTCTTTCAGGGTGCGGAGAAGCACCTCGCTGAGAAACAGCGACATAGTGTTCTTGCGCACATCTCCCCGAATGCCGTTCAATGGCGACGTGCAGGTAATCTCGCGGATACGCCACAGCTCGGAATTCGGATTCTCCGTGACCTCCGCTTCGAGCAGCGACAGCGGCTGGAACAAGGCCATCGGAGCCTTGCCCCCGGCGGATGTGATGAANNCTCCGCCGGCCCCACTCACTGCTGAGGGTGTGCAGCACGATCGATTTGTCGCCAACCTTGGTGACCGCAAGCACTATGAATCCGCAAACCTGTTTCATCCGCCAAAACTCAATTTACTTCTACCACTCTGTCTTCCGGCACATACCAGATGTAGCCCCGAACGCTGCTGCGCCCCATCTTTCTATATAAATTGATATACCGCCGCACCTGCCATACATAAGATTCCTTCTCGGTGCCGAACTTGTAATCAATAATCACCACGCTCCCGTCGGGCTTCTCCACCACGCGGTCGGGGCGGTTGCGGGAGCCGTCGGCGCCGAAGACGGTGAGCTCGTTGCGCGCGCTCGCAGCCTCGGCGAACCACTCCGGATGGGCCTCCATCCGTGCGGCCAGCATAGAGCGGGCCTCCGCATCCATATCCAGCGGCAGGTCGGCGGCCGAGTCGGCAAGCGACAGCGCCGCGTGCAGCTCGATGCCCCGCAGGCGCGCCGAGGCCCCGCTCCCCGTGTGTCCGTCTTCGCCGAAATAGTCCAGGGCATCCTCGGAAGCGCGTAGGCGGCCGGCAAGGGGCACCGAGGCGTACTCGGCCCGTATCGTCTCGCCCTCTCCGGAAGACTTGCGCTTCATCGCACTGAAATCGTACGGCTGTCCGTAAACCATCTCCTCGGAGCATCCGCCGAAGGCGTACAGCAGCTCGGAGAAATTGGACCACTTGACCTCGCCGCCCTTCTTGAGCTTTGCCACCTTGTCTTTGGCAGGCACCTTGGCGATTACGTGCAGGCTAGCGGAAGCACGGGTGAGCGCTACGTAGAACAGATTGATGTTGTCTATCAGCTGCATACGGGCCTCTGCCTCCCAGTCGGCGGCAAAGAAAGTACGCACCGACGAGCCGCTCAGCGGCACGCGGTAGATGCCGTCAAGCTCGTGCCCAAGCGAAGACCCGCCGCCGTCGAGCACGCACCAGCGCGTGGTGCCCTTGCTCATCTCCACGCTGTTGGCGTACGGGAAAATCACGTGCGGGAACTCCAGCCCTTTGGACTTGTGCACCGTGAGTATGCGAACGGCCGAGGCGTTCTCAGGCGAGCCGATGAATATGTTCTCCTTCTCGTTCCACTGGCGGATGAAGGCGCGCAGATTGTTGCCGTTTGCCGTCACCCACTCCTGCAGGCGGTCCATAAAGGTGCTGATAAACAGGATGTCGGCCCGGAAGGTCTCAGGGTCGGAGCGTTCCATATCGCGCAGCAGGCTCTCGCAGAAGTCGGTAAGCGAATGGTACGATTCAGGATAGTTGACGCTGGCAGAACGGGCTATGTAACTTCCGACACTGTCGGAGGGGTTGTCGTAATAAGTGAGCAGCGAGACCAGCCGTCGCACGCTTACCGAAGATTTGAGGTCCAGTGAGTCGTCGGAGATGACGGGGATGCCGGCGCGAATCAAGGCCTGCGCCAGAATCGCCCCCTCCTTGTGGCCGCGCACCAGTATGGCGATGTCGCCGTAGCCGGCCCCGCTTGAGCGTACGTCGGCGATGGATTCCAGCACCGCCGCGGGCTGGTCGTCGGTGAAGCTCAGGCGCACGCAGCCCTGCTGGGGCTCGCCGGAGCGGGCGGTCTGCCGCACATTGGAATACATCTGCTGCAGGCCCAATACCCCTGCCGCATATTCGAAGAAACGGCTGTTGAAGTCCACTACCTCGCGGGAACTGCGCCAGTTGTCGCCGGGAGATTCCACCGACGCCGACGGGAACTCGCGCCCGACCTCGGTACCCAGAAGCTGCCAGTCGGAGTCGCGCCAGCGGTAGATGCTCTGCTTCACGTCTCCCACGATCAGGTTGTCGCCGGCCGCATCGGCGTCACGCAGCAGAGGCAGGAAGTTGTTCCACTGCATACGGGAGGTATCCTGGAACTCGTCCAGCAAATAGTGGGCGTAGCGCGTGCCCGTCTTCTCATATACGAACGGGGCGTCGGAGCCGTCGATGATATCGCGCAGCATAGTGTTGGACTCGTCGAGCGGCAGTACGTTCTTCTCGTTCAGCAGTTTATCGTACTCCTGGCCGAATTCGCGCACCACGCCGAGCGAGTATATGCTGTCGCGCACGATGCAGGCAGTGGCGTACGCGTCAAACGAACTGTCGAACAGCTCCTGAACGCCTTCCGCGGCCAGCGCCTTCTTGGTGGTGGGATACTTTATGTCCTTCCCGGGCTGCGGCACGATGCCCAGTTTTGCCGCCCTGGCCTCGAAGTCGGCCGTGATGCGCTTGCACGTGGCCCTCAGTTTGCCGAGCCTCTCCTTGGACCAGGCCTCCGCGAGGTCAATGCCGGAGCCGGAGGCGAGCTGCCGGAACTCGTCGGACTTCACGCTGCCGCAAATCTCCGCCAGACCGTCATCGAGCCGGAAACGCCTGCTGCGCGCAATCTGCTCGAGGGCGTTGGAGCGGAGCCATTCGGCCAGCTCGGTCTTGTCTTCCGTGAGGCCGTCGAGCACGCGGTCCACCGCCTCGGATACGAGGGAGCCCTTGTCCAGCTCCACCTGCCACGAGTTGTACTGCCCGAGCTCGCGGGCGAACGAGCGCAGCGTCTGCTGGAAGAAACGGTCGATGGTGCTCACCCCGAATGCTCCGTAGTCGTGGAGTATGCCCAGCAGATATTGGCGGGCGTCCTTATTGCTTTCAGCCTCTTTAGCGAGGTCCCTGAGTATGCGGGTCTTCATCTCCGCCGTGGCCTTGTTGGTGAAGGTGACGGCCAGCAGATGGCGGTACGCGTAAGGGTCGCCGGAATTCAGGAGATAATCCAGATATGTATGAGAGAGCCGGTATGTCTTGCCCGAGCCTGCGCTTGCCTTGATTACTTTCATCGTCCGCAGATGTTTCTGAAATCACAATACTCGCAGGTCTTGAGGTCTTCCGTGCGCGACCAGGGTACGGAAAGGTCGGAAATCCCGGCCAGGATGTCGTCAAGCATCGACTGCATAGCCGAGCAGTAGTCGTCGTCCAGCGACAGGCCGAACGGGGCTTCGCCGCCCATCAGCGCCGCAGGCTGGTAGATGGCACCGCTGACTTCGCTACCGGGGTAACGATCCAGGGCCATCAGTTTATAAAGGTACAGCTGGAATCCTATCTCCGGCAGGCTGTCGCCGCTGAACTCCAGGTCTTCCGGATTCACGCGGCCGGTCTTGTAGTCAACCACCCGCAGTTTGCCGGGGCCGATACAGTCGAGCCTGTCGATGAAGCCCTTGAAGCTGAAGCCGCCGATATTCAGGAAGTTCTTCTGCTCTACATCGATAATGTTCAGAGTTCCGGCCTCGGCCAGCAGCTTTTCGTCGGCGGCCAGGATGGCATCCACGTAGCGGCAGATGATGTCGCGGAACACCAGGTTGCGGCCGCTCACTTCGAAGGTTTTGAGGGTCTCGCGGATAAAGCCTTCCACCATGGCGCGTATGCGCTTGCGGTCTTTGCGGAGCCCCGCCAGATACGCTGCCGTGACTGTCAGCCCCTGGGGATACAGCTCCTGCATAGTCTTGTGCAGCACCGTTCCGAGCGTGCCGGAATCGAGGGACTCCGTCATCTCCTTTTCTGCCGATAGGCCCTCGACCTTGGAATAGAAGAAGCGCGCGGGGCACTTTGCGTAGTCCTTTATGGCGCTGGCAGACAGATGTGTGCCGGCCAGCCTCTCAAGGTGCTCCTGCGTTTTAGGTATCGCGGGCTCCTGTGCGGCGCTGCCGGGCTCCGCCTGCACCTCGAAGTAGTTGACCTTCACCTTGAAATGGAGCTCCAGCTGGCTGATGTAGCGGCTCTTCTCGCCGCCCTTCAGGCCCTCGGTGCGCGAATCGTATACCATCCACACCCGGGACGCCCGCTGAATCATCCTGTAGAAATAGTAGGCCCACACGGCGTCCTGGTACTCATAGGTAGGCAGGCCGAATCCCTTGCGCAGGCCGGGCGGCACGAAAGACGCGCTGACCGAACGCCGGGGGAACACTCCCTCGTTGCAACTCAGTATGATGAGGTTGTCGAAGTCCATTGCGCGCAACTCCAGCGGGCCCATTATCTGCATTCCCTCCAGCGGTTCGCCCTGGAAGGGGACGGTGGCCGTTGCGGTGAGCTGACTCAGCAGGCGGAAGAACGATGGCGGCGTGAGCTCCAGCTCGTACCTGTCCAGTTCGCACAGGTGCTCGTGGCAGATGCGCGCGAAGTCGAGTTCGAGCTGCATTTCCAGGTCGGACTTGACTGCGAGGGCGATGCCGGCCAGCGCTTCCTGCATCCAGTGGCAGATGGCGTGTACCTGTGCCGCATCGGCAACGGGGTTGATGGCGACGGGGCGGAATATAGCGTCGAGCACGGGGTGCCCACGGAGCTCGGAGGCGGCGATATAGTATCTATGGTCTTTTCGTACGTTTTCGAGGATGGTCGCGCCCTCATCGCCCATGGCCCTGCGTATCAGGGAGTTGGCTGCGATGTTCCACACCTGGCGATGGTAGAAATACCACTCTCCGTTGCGCTCGCGGAGGTGGAGTTGCAGTTCGCCCAGGTCGCTCAGCAGCACGCCCGTCTGGCTGCCGCCGATGGGGTAGCCCATTGTGACGTTCAGCTTCTGTATCTCCGGTGGGATTGAGTTCAGCACGGGAATCAGCAGGTTCTCGTCGGGCAGCACCACAGCCGTCTCGATGCTGGGAGTGGGGGTGCAGCGCCGCAGGAGTTCCGGCAGTTGCTTCGCCTGCAGGATGCCTCCTGGCACGCTCAGTGCGTTGAATTCGCACTGCGGCAGGCCTTCGGGATCGGGTTCGAACGCCTGGGGGAATTCCTTCACGAAGTCGGCCAGGAAGAAGGACGACTTGTTGTGGGAATCGCGGATGAATTCCGAACTCCAGTCCCAGCAGAACTCGGCAAGACCGGCGTTGCGCAGGCGGCGCATCAAGGTCTTCTCGCATTCGTTCAGGGCGTTCAGGCCCACAAACACAAACTTTTCTGCCCAGGGGAAACGCTCCCTCATAATATCGACGGCGGGGGTGTCTTCCAGGCACCTGCAGAGATGGCGGTACACCATTCCCTCGTACCACATTCCCTTCTGCCGGAGCGTTTCGTTGAAGCGCTCGTAGAGCGGCAGGAGTATGCGCCAGATGCTCAGGAAACTGTCTTTCACCGAGCCGGGCGTGAGGAAATGACGGGTGAAACGGCGGACGGCCTCGCGCTGGGTGTCCGTGAGCCAGGACCAGTCGTCCTGCATTGCCTTGAGGTCGCTCACGTTGGTAAACAGGTGGTCTGCGCGCACGAGGTACTTGTCCACATCGTCGAAATCGCCGAGGATGGTGTCGCCCCAGAAGATGAAGTCGTTGAGGGGCTCGGCTGCCGGGTTGAGGGCGGCGTAGCAGCGGTGCAGCTCGATGAGGAGCGGCACGCGCCCGGTGACGCGGGCACCGGCGGCCGTGTAGAAGAAGTCGTTGACAGTGTATGACTGCGGGCTGATCAGCGGCCCGCAGCCGCTGGCGGCAATCTCCTGTCCGAGGTAGTGCTCGAAGAAACGGAGCGCGCGGCGGTTGGGGAATACGAAGCACAGCCGGCTGATTTCAGCCGGTGTCTGCATATAATGCCGGGCAACCTGTTTCAGGAACGGAGTCATCACAAACAAATATACTAAGAATTGTTAGAAATCTTTCACATGCGAAAAGCGACCCGGTTGAATTTTCCGGGTCGCTAATCATAAGTCGCTGATTCTCAATGATGGAACTAGAAGCGAATATATGCCAGGAACCAGATGTCGTTGTAGTTGAGCTTAGCTGCAACGGGATTGTTGTGGTAGCGGTACTCCAGCTGGAAGTTCAGGTTCTTGTGAAGCCTGAAGTTGGCGCAGGCGCTGTACATATCGTGGCTTGTCGCTGCAGTGCCGTCTGCACGGAACTCATCCCACTTCAGGTACAGTTTGAACCAGTCGGTCACAGGGATGCCAGCCGTAACGTAAAGTGCGTCAGCTGCGCCGCTCTGCTCAACTTCGCCAGCGATTGCGTGCGCATACTCGGCACGGACCGTCCAGTTGTTGCGGTCGAACTTGAGACCGTAGCTCAGGCGCTCGCGCTTGAGGTCAACTTCTCCGTTGTTCCAGGAGCCTTTCCATCCGAAAACACCGAGGTACAGACCCTTGACAGGCTGGAGCTGGAAGGTTCCGATAATATCCTTTTCCTTGTTAACATCGGCCTTGTTGATGCCCTGACCGTTATACAGGCCCAACTGGTAATGCACCAGACGGTAGCCTTCCTTTCCGATGGGGAAGAGGTCGCCCTGGACCTGGATACCCTGGTCGCGGCCGCCCATATTGGCCTCGCCCAGACGGTCGCCCATACCTGCCATCTTCTGCACGAGGAACGAGAAATCGCCGACTCCCACGTCCCAGGGGTTCATAGGGTTCTCGAAGGTGAACGCCCTCTTGAACTGGCCCAGCTTGACGGAGAACTCGGGGAACCTGGCCCACTCGATGTAGTAATCCTTTACGTGAGGCTTCTCACCGTTGGCCTGGAACTGGATACGATACTTGAAATCGTTGTAGATGCTTCCGTCCACATAGGCACGGATGAGCCTGCAGTTGAAACCGTCTCCGAAAGTCTGGGGGTTGAGGTCCGAATACTTATATCCGGCGATGATGTACGCACCAACCTTGGGAGTGCTGAAGAATTTGGTCTCCTTGATTCCGTATTTGGGGGTTGCGGCGTCCTGGGCGAATGCGCCGAGGGACACGAGGGCCGCAGCAAGTATAATGATTATCTTCTTCATACCTTTATGCCGTAGGGAAAGGGAAAATCTTGGTAAGCAGGAAGTAGCCGAGCGCGAAGCCGATTACGCCGATGATGATGCCAACCTTGGTCATATCGGAGGTCTTCACCAGACCGGTGGAAGATGCGATTGCGTTCGGAGGGGTGGAAATCGGGAAGAGCATTGCGATGGAGGCGCAGACAGCGATGAAAGGAATCATTGCGTTCATACCGCCGAGGGCCACGAACTGGGCGTTGTTGGCCGCACTGGGATCGGACATTGCAGTTCCAACTACAACGAGGATAGGTACCAGCAGGGCAGCGGTTGCGGAGTTGCTGATGAAGTTGGAGAGGAAGTAGCAGATGAGGCCGGCGATGATCATCACGATGACCACGTTCATAGTGCTGAAAGGTATGGCGTTGATGAGCACGGCTGCCAGGCCGGTCTTGTTGAGGCCGGTACCGAGGGCGAATCCTCCGGCAACGAGCCAGAGCACGCTCCAGTTGATTTCCTTGATGTCGTCCTTGCCGAACACTCCCGTGCAGGTATAGACGGCCAGAGGTATGAGGGCGACGATGTTCGAGTTGATACCTGTAATTGACTCGGTAACCCAAAGGAGGATGGTCGCGAAGAAGGTGATCCAGGCCACGTAGTCCTTCCATGTCCACTTGTGCGACTTGGCCTCGATTTTGAGCTCGATGGCCTTCGACTTGAAGGGGAAGAAGAGCTGGAGGAGCACCCAGGCGATGACTATCATAATGACCACATATGGAATCATCCTGGACATCCAGGTGGCGAATCCAATCTGGTAGCCGGCGTTCTCGAGAGCGCCGATTGCGATGGCGTTGGGAGGGGTTCCGATGGGCGTGCCGATACCGCCGAGGTTGGCTGCTACGGGGATTGCGAGGGCGAGGCCGACCTTACCGGTCTCGTCTTCTGGCAGAGCCTTGAGAACGGGAGCGAGGAACGCCAGCATCATAGCCGCGGTGGCGGTGTTGCTCATAAACATCGAGAAGATGGAGATGATGATGAGGAATCCCAGCAGCACCATCTTGGGCTTCTTGCCGAACAGGCCGAGGAGGCCCTTGGCGATGACTGCGTCCATACCGTATTTGGATGCGATGATGGCCAGCACGAAGCCGCCCATGAACAGCATCACCACGGGATCTGCGAAGGATGCCATAATGCTCTTGTAGTCCACCAGGGTTCCGGCCTCGGGAGTGCACAGGAAGGCAAGTCCCTTGTTGGAAACGGTGAGGAGCATCACCACTATGACTATGAGCGAGGTTGTCCAGTTGGGGATGATTTCGAACATCCACATAAGAGCCGCGAAAACGAATACGGCAATCATACGCTGCTGGACCGGGGTGAGGTCCGCGATACCGAAAGTGGCGGTAGGGAGGGCCCAAAGTAGGATTGTGACTAACAGCACGAGAGGCAGAAGCACACAATACTTTACAGAAAACTTACTGTTGGACATATTATAAAAACAATTTTTGCCTTTATTTTTAGCCTGCAAATTTAGATAATAATTGTTTTTGAACAAACGATTCCTTTTGCTATCTTTGCCTTTATGAAACATAGTAACGGAAACAACTGGCCCAAGAATGTCCTCCAGTGGGGCGTTCTGGCCGCACTGGTCTTTTTCATCAGCGGCCTGGCCGCCAAGATATTCCCCAAACTCGGCCCGTCCGACCCCGAAGCATGGTGCCCGCTCGGAGGCCTTGAGGCCCTTGTAACCTGGTTCAACAGAGGCTCCCTGCCTTGCTCGATGAGTTCTTCCCAGATACTGATGGGCATCCTGCTGGCCGCCGCCGTCATCCTCTTCGGCAAGCTGTTCTGCGCGTACCTTTGCCCCATCGGCTCCATCGAGGATCTCCTCACCAGGGGGCGCAAGGCGTTGGGCATAAACGATATCGAGATAAAGGAAAGCGGCGTCGCAGACAAACTCCTGCGCCTCCCCAAGTACGTCCTGCTGTTCTGGGTATTCTATTCCACCGCCACGGCCAGCGAGCTGCTCTGCCGCAAATTCGACCCGTACTATGCCATAGCCACCGGATTCAAGGGCGAACTTGTGCTCTGGATGAGCCTGGTGAGCCTGGTGCTGGTCGTAGTGGGCGGATTCTTCGTGAAGCGCTTCTTCTGCCGCTACCTCTGTCCGCTCGGTGCCGCAGCCAACAGCTTCCGCTTCTGGCTGCCGCTCCTCGTGCTGGCCGGCATCTGGTGGCTGCTGAGCGCCCTCGGCTTGAATATGCCCTGGTGGATACTGCTCGCGGCCTTCTGCCTGCTTGGCTATCTGCTGGAGATACTGTACCGCAAGCCCAAGCTGCAGCTGCTTCACGTGGTTTACGACGACAGCAAGTGCACCCGCCGCTGCTACAGCTGCCGCAAGCATTGTCCCTACAACATTGACATTCCTGCCAGCGGGGGAGTCGTAACGCACGTCGACTGCACTCTCTGCGGCGAATGTATGGCCGCCTGTCCTACCAAGGCCATCAACTTCGGAGTCGTTACCAAGCCTCTGGGCAAGGCCGGCCGCTTCGTCCCTGCCATCCTCGTCGTACTTATTACGGCCGCCGGAATCATCTTCGGCAGCCGTTTCGAGGTGCCTACGATCGACGAGAAATGGGGCATCGAGGAGGGTATGGAACTCAAGACCCTGCGCATTGAGAACCTCACCAGCGTGCACTGCTACGGCAGTTCTATGGCCTTCAAGGGCAAGATGGAGAACGTACGCGGCGTCCACGGAGTGCGGACTTACGCTGCGTCGCACACGGTGGTGCTGACATACGATCCCAAGGTGACCAACGAGGAGAAGTTGCTGGAAGACATCTACGAGCCTTCGCACTTCCGCGTGAATTCCCCGGATCCGGCCGAGTACAAGACTCTGAAGATCCAGACCATACGCACCGAGCATATGCCCAACAAGACCGACCTGAACTATCTTGGCCTGCAGATGCGCCTGACAGGCAAGAAGATATACGGCCTGGAGTCGGAATACGACTGCCCGCTCATCGTGCGGGTGTACCTCGATCCCGCCGAGGAACTCGACGAGGCCTGGTACCGCGAGGTCGTGGAGAAGAAGGTGCTCGCAATGCCGGTGCACGGCGGCGGAGTCAAGGAAACTCCGGTGAACTTCGACTTCGTGCGGCTTGAGAAAGGCATCGGCAGCATCGGCATAGCCGAATACCTTGAGCGTATGTTCGACGGATTCAGCGCCGAGTTCAATGGCCGCTACCCTTCCGGCGACACCACCGTGGTGCGCAAGCGCGTCGAGGTTTATGCCGGCAAGCCCCAGTACGTGATGATATTCGAAGACCAGAACTACGAGAAGCCCATCATCAGGCGCGTGATGCCGTTCGTGAGCAACTACCTGTCTTCCGAGGAAGGCGTCATCGGGGTTTACCTCAAGCTGGACGATGCCCTCCTGCCGAGCATCCAGGTACGCTATGCCGAGCCTATGACCGCCGACAAGATCTGGGAGATGCTCCAGCGCGAGAAGTGGAACATAACCTACGCCAAAGACGACGTGCGCGAGGTTGACGCCAAGATGAAGTTCGAGAAGCGCGGGGTCGTTCGTCCTTACAAAGAACAGTAGTTTATTATGAAACGGATAATACTGATTCTTTTCTGCGCGGTCCTGTGCTGCAGCGCCGCTTACGGATGGGGCCGCAAGGGACACGCCGCCATCGCCCGCATTGCGGAAACCCGTCTTACCAAGACCACCCAGAAGCGCATCGCCGAGATAATGCACGGCGAGGCCATCAGCGGATACGCCTCCTACGCAGATGAGCACAAGGGCAAACTGCTGGTCGATTTCGGATTCGACCCCACCGACGGGAGCCCGCGCATCAACACACTCCCCCATACTTTCGAGGCCAATATGGACTTCGAGCCTTTCCGTGGCGTGAACGACAACGGCCGTTACGTGAAGAACTGCATCCATTTCATTGAACAGTATTCCGAAGACCTCAGGCACTACAAGGAACTCGACGACTCCACGGCTTTCACGGAACTGGTCCTGATTGTACACTTCGTAGGCGATATGCACTGTCCCGAACACATCCGCTACAATCCGGATGATATGACCATCGGCTACTACAACGTAACTTTCCGCAAGGAGCCCATCAGGTATCACACCCTCTGGGACAGCCTGATAATCGAGCAGACCAACCCCTGGAGCTTCGGCGACCTGGCACATATGTTCGATTCCGCTACGCCGGAAGAGGAGGCGGAGGTAGTGAAGGGCGGCCCGTACGACTGGGGCCGCGACGTCGCGCGCAAATGCTGGCCGGCCCACCAGGTGCAGCCGGATGCTGTGCTCACGATGGACTGGTATTATGAGATGCAGCCGCTGATGCGTTCGCAGATTCGCAACGCCGGCTACCGTCTCGCCAAACAGTTGAATATGATTTTCGACCCGGCATACGCCCGTCGTCACAGGAACGACTGATATGAGAGTCCTTTTGCATCTGGCGGCCGCAGCGCTGCTTGTGGCTTCCTGCGCCTCCCCCCAGAGGCCGGTGCCCGTTAAGTTGCTAGACTACGCCGACTTCCCGGAGCTGGAGCATTCTCACAACGTGCAGGGATGCGCCGTATACGGCGACTACTTCTTCGGTTTGATGGACAAGGGCTGGTGCAACGTGTTCGACCTCAAGGCCGGAGAACTTGCCGCCCAGTTCCCCCTGGGCTCCCAGGGTAAGAACAACCACGCCAACGTGGCGTTCTTCGGGCCGTACCGCTACGACAAGGCCGACAAATTCCCCCTTCTCTACGTGTCCCAGTGCAAGAGCAAGCCGGTGGATGAGATAGGGCTTGCCGAGACAGACTCCCTTTCCCGCCTGCTGTTCGTCGAGAGAATACTGGCCGACGACGCCGGTGTGCCGTTCGGGGCCGAGTTGGTGCAGATCGTGACTTACGAGCCTGCTGAGTGGAACTCCCGTTTGTGGATTGCAGACACGGAGCAGCCCGACCTCATCTACTGCTACGGCAACACCACCGGCAACGAGAAGCCCGACAACCGCATCGCACTCAAGACTTTTCCCTTCCCGGAGTTCTCTGCCGACCGCTTTATGGTCGAACTGACCGACTCCGACGCCATCGATTCCACCTATGTGGACTGCCTGCTGCCCGAAGGGGCGAGGGGCCCTCAGAACGGCATCCTGCAAGGGGCGGCTGTAGTCGACGGCATCCTGTTCCTGCCCATCGGTGTGGGTGTCGAAAAGCATCCCTGCGAGGTGTTTTGCGCCGGCCTGCGCAAGCATAAGGGCAAGTACGCTCACTTCGATTTCACCGACGTGCTGCCGTGCGAGCCTGAAGACCTGGATATATGGGACGGAGTTCTTGTCTGCCCGTGCAACACGTCAGACAAGGGAGCCGTCTATGGCTTCCGTTACAGGGATTTCGGAAGGGCGCTTAAGAGCAAGTAGCTTTATTCCGGTTACTCCGCGATACACCCGTTGAGCAGGCGGGTGATTTCGTTTTTATCCAGGTGCTGGCCGATGAAGACCAGTTTCTGCATACGGTCGCCGTACACCGGGTCCCAGTCGCGGCGCAACTGAGGGTCGCGCTCCATCTGTAACTGCAGTTCGTACTCGTCCATCGATGCATACCAGAGACCGGCATCCTTAATCTGCTTCTGCCGTCCTGCCTGCTCGAACAGGTAGCACTGGTCGGGCTCGGTGGCGAAGTAGCAGAGGCCCTTGGCGCGGATGATGTTTGCAGGCCAGTGCTTGAAGATGACGTTGTCGAACTTGTTGATGTCAAAAGGCTCGCGGCGCGTGTAGACGAAGGTCTCGATGCCGTATTCCAGGGCCTCGCCCTCGGCCTCTTCCTCCTCGCCTTCGCCCTCGATAGCAGCAATCCACGCTGCAGAAGTTGCAACGGCGTCGAAATCGAACATTCCGGTGTAGATGATCTCGTCGAGATCGATGTCGCCGTAGTCGCACTCGAGCACCTTGGCTCCGGGGTTGATGCCCTTGACGATGGCGCGCAGGCGGCCGAGTTCGTCCTGGTTGAGGCCCGAGGCCTTGTTGAGCAGCACTATGTTGCAGAATTCCAGCTGCTCGATGATGAGCCGCTCGAGGTCTTCGTCGTCGAGGTCTTTCTTCTGCAGGGCCTCGCCGCCGGCGAATTCATCCTTTATGCGCATTGCGTCCACGACCGTTACGATGCAGTCCACGTAAGGAATGGCGCCGCCGGTGTACTGTATGCCGAAGTTCGGCATCGTGCAGATTGTGTTGGCGATAGGGGCCGGCTCGCAGATGCCGCTGGCCTCGATTACTATATAGTCGAACTGCCGGGAAGAGGCGAGGTCGGCAATTTGCTGGATGAGGTCCATCTTGAGCGTGCAGCAGATGCAGCCGTTCTGCAGGGCCACGAGGGAGTCGTCTCCCTGGCCCACGACGCCGCCTTTCTGGATGAGGTCGGCATCGATGTTGACCTCACCTATGTCATTGACTATTACTGCGAATTTGATACCCTTGCGGTTTGCAAGTATGCGGTTGAGGAGGGTGGTCTTTCCGCTCCCGAGATAGCCGGTCAGCAACAGTACCGGAATCTGCCTTGTTTCCATATCTATTGTCATAGCGGTGCAAATTTACAAAAAAAGATTTGGACGTGTAAGAAAAAATACCTACTTTTGCGGTCCACTTCTGGATGTGGCGCAGTTGGTAGCGCACCTGGTTAGGGACCAGGAGGTCGCTGGTTCAAGTCCAGTCATCCAGACACAAGCCTCGCCTCGGCGAGGTTTTTTTGTGTCCGGATGTCTGGCCTTGAACCCCACCTACACGTTACCCCCTCACCAAACCTCTCCCCTCGGGGGCGAGGCTTAGTCGCTTTGCTCCGTACTATTTTTGTGTCCGGATGTCTGGACTTGAACCCCAACCACACGTTTTTTTCGTTCACGTTACCCCACTTCGTGACGTGACTCTCAGCCTCTCTCAAT
>DBYB01000056.1:22593-32344 GCA_002309995.1 Bacteroidales bacterium UBA1197 | reverse complement strand
AAATGTCCACTGACGTGACTCTCATCCTCTCTCAATCACGTCGCCCGTTTTTGTGCCCGATTAACGCAGGAAGCCGCCGGAGCGGATGGAGGCTTCCGGCCCTTTGTATAACGCGACACGGAAAAGTTTGCTATCTTTGCGGCGATATGGCGGAAGAGATTATAAAGATACGGGGCGCGCGGGCGCATAACCTGAAGGGGGTGGATGTGGATATCCCTCGCGGGAAGTATGTGGTTGTCACGGGGATAAGCGGCAGCGGCAAGAGTTCGCTGGCGTTCGACACCATATATGCGGAGGGTCAGCGCCGCTATATGAACACCCTCTCTCCGTACGCCAAACATTTTATGGGGATACTGGAGAAGCCGGACGTGGAGAGCATAGACGGCCTCAGCCCCATCATCGCCATAGAGCAGAAGACCACCAGCTCCAACCCCCGCTCCACCGTGGGCACGATTACGGAAATCTACGACTTCCTGCGACTGCTGTACGCCAAGGCCTCCACGGCCTATTCGCCGGTGAACGGCAAGGAGATGGTGCGCTATACCGACGCCAAGATAGTCGATCTCATCCTCTCCGAATACAACGGCCGCAAGTGCATACTGCTGGCGCCGCTGGTGCGCGGCCGCAAGGGCCACTACCGCGAACTCTTCGAACAGATGCGCCGTCGGGGCTACTCCCAGATCCGCATCGACGGCGAGATCTGCGAACTCCCCGAAATCGACGCCCTGGACCGCTACAAGCCGCATTTCATCGAGCTGGTGGTGGATAAACTTAAGCCCGGCGAGGGCGATGAGGCCCGCATCCGTAACTCCGTGGCGGCGGCGCTCGGCATCGGCAAGGGCTCGGTTGCGGTGCTGTCGATGGACGACGGCTCGCTGCGTCATTTCTCCAAGCACCTGGTTGACCCCGAATCGGGCGTATCGCTCCAGGAGCCCCAGCCTCATACCTTCTCGTTCAATTCGCCCGAGGGCTACTGCCCGCACTGCAAGGGCCTCGGCACCGTCGCCGACGTGCGCCTCGAGACCATCATCCCGGATCCCAGGATGTCCGTTGCGGCCGGCGGCATCGTTCCGCTGGGACGTGTGCGCGACAACCGCAAGTTCGAGGTGGTGCGCGCCATCGCCCGCAAGCACGGATTCTCGCTGAGCGACCCCATCGAGGAGCTCCCGCCCGAATGTATCTCGCTGCTGGTCAACGGGTCCGACGACCTCTACCGCATCGGCGACGGCAACGATATGCAGATGGTCACCTGGGAGGGCGTCGTGGGCGACGTGGAAGACCGCGTCGTCTGCCCAGTCTGCAACGGGACGCGCCTGCGCGAGGAAACCGCCTGCTTCCGCATCGACGGTAAAACCATCACTGAAGTGTCTGCGATGGAGGTTTCCGAGCTGCTGGAGTGGGTGCGTTCGCTGGACGGCAAGCTGACCGGGCGCGGCAAAGCGGTTGCGCACGACGTGCTGCGCGAACTGGGCGACCGGCTGCAGTTTCTGGTTGACGTGGGACTGGAGTACCTTTCGCTGGACCGCGCTACTGCGTCGCTGTCGGGCGGCGAAAGCCAGCGCATACGGCTCGCAACGCAGATTGGCTCCAAGCTGGTCGGCGTGATATATATTCTCGATGAACCTTCTATCGGCCTGCACCAGAGGGACAATCGCAAACTTATCGCGTCGCTGAAGAAGTTGCGTGACGAGGGGAATACGGTCATCGTGGTGGAGCACGACGAGGAGACGATGCGCGCCGCCGACTGGCTCATCGACGTCGGCCCCGGCGCCGGTGCCCTCGGCGGACGGATTTGTTATTCAGGGGTGGCCTCCACCGATGGCTCCACTGCGCCGGAACAGACTCCGGAGACTACGGCCTTCGGCCTATCCCTCCCATCGCAAGCGATGGGCCCCTCCCACTCACGACTGCGTGGGCGCAGACGGTCTCCGGAGTCTGTCCCGGCCTCCGTTACACCATCGGTGGAGTCGATTACGGCTGAGTATCTGAGTGGGCGGAGGGCCATTGAGGTGCCGGAGGAGAGGCGTGCCGGGAACGGTAAGCGTTTGGTGCTTAAGGGGGCGAGCGGTAACAATTTGAAAGACATTGATGTAAGCTTCCCGCTGGGGTGCCTGGTGGGAGTGGCTGGAGTGTCCGGGAGCGGCAAGAGTTCGCTGGTGAACGAGACGCTGATGCCGATATTGAAGGCCCGCCTGAACCGCAGCAAGGAGAAGCCGCTCCCGTACGGCAGCATCGAGGGGATTGAGTTCATAGACAAGGTGGTTGAGGTTGACCAGAGCCCCATCGGCCGCTCGCCCCGTTCCAACCCCGCGACCTTTACCGGAGTCTTTGATGATATCCGCAAACTTTTCGAGGAAACCCCGGACGCCAAGGTGCGCGGTTTCGGCGCCGGTCGCTTCTCGTTCAATGTGGCCGGAGGCCGCTGCGAGGAGTGCAAGGGCGCCGGCATCAAGGTGGTGGAGATGAACTTCCTGCCGTCCGTCAACGTGGTTTGCGACGCCTGCCGTGGCCGTCGTTATAAAGAAGATACCCTCGCGGTGCGCTACAAGGGCAAGAACATTAGCGAAGTGCTCGAAATGCCGGTATCCGAGGCTTACGAATTCTTCAAGGCCCACCCCAAGATCGCCCCCAAACTCAAGGCGCTCCTCGATGTCGGCCTTGGTTACGTGCATCTGGGGCAGTCCAGCGTTACCCTTTCAGGAGGGGAGAGCCAGCGTATGAAACTCGCAGCCGAACTCTTCAAGCGGGCCACCGGCAGCACCCTCTATATGCTGGACGAGCCCACCACCGGCCTACACTTCGAAGACATCAAAACCCTTCTGGGCGTACTCCAGAAGCTGGTTGATCAGGGTAATACGGTAATCATCATCGAGCACAACCCCGACATCCTCAAGAGCGTAGACTGGCTCATCGATATGGGCCCCGAAGGCGGCCGCCGCGGCGGACTCATAGTCTCTGAAGGTACCCCCGAGCAGGTTGCCTCCGACCCCTCCTCCGTCACCGGCCCCTTCCTCCGCGACCTCCTGTAACCGCCGCCATTTCCTGACGGATTTCTGTCAATTTTCCGTCAGAACAGATGAGAATAGTACCATCCTGACGGATTTTGGGCGAAAAGTCGTCAGAATCCTTCTCCCGACCTGTTACAACGTCTGGCCGCCGATGAATTCTCGCATAATGGAGGTCGGCGGGATGGCGGCGATTTCCGAGGGCTTGAGGGCGGTGACTTTGTCCAGGATGTCCAGCAGCTGACGGGCTTTCTCCCAGGCGGGCGAGGACTCCGCGATGCCGTACAGGAGCGGCTCGGCGTAATATTTCAGCAGAGGCACGTCGTACAAGGTTGAGGAGTTGAACACCACGTCGGCGTTCTCCTCGAAGGGGAAGATGTTGACCGTCTCGCCCCGGCGTACCGAAGGCCAGCGGAGTATGTTGTCCTCGGGGCTGATGCCACGGACGCGGTTGTCGCGCACGATTCGGCGGAGGAGACGCTTGTCGGTGGTGCTGCTGTGTACCTTCTCACCGCCGGGCAGGGAAGAGAGGGCGGAGATGTAGATACGGAACATTCTGCTCTGGTCCACGCAGGGCGTGAGAGCCGGGTTCAGCGCGTGGATGCCTTCCAGGAACAGCACGTCGTTCGGCTCCAGTTTCATAGCGCGGGAAGGGTCGAACTCGCTGCGGCCTTCCTTGAAGTCGAAGCGGGGGATGACGACTTCCTTGCCGGCCAGCAGGTCGTTCAGCTGCTCGTTCAGCAGTTCCACGTTCATCGCGCCAAGGGCCTCGAAATCGTACTCGCCGTTCTCGTCGATGGGAGTATCCTCGCGGTTGCGGAAATAATTGTCCAGTTCGATGACCTTCGGCGGCATACCAAGCACCCTGCACTGCTGTGCGATGCGCAGCGAACTGCTGGTCTTGCCGCTGGAGCTCGGCCCGGAAATCATCACGATGCGCGACTTCTTGCGCCTCCAGAATATCTGGTCGGCCGCCTCGGCGTACTTGCGCTCCTGCCGCGCCTCGCACAGGTTGATGAGGGGGATAGCGTTGCCGCCGGCCACAACTTCGTTAACTTTCTCGAGCGTGTCGATCCCTATTGCGGAGCACCAGTCCTTGTACTCCTGCCTTGCTGCTTCTATCTTTGTCATAATTCGTTGAGTTCCGGGATCTCCTCCCTTTCGTTGAACGGCTCCAGGAAGGGGTTGCTCACCCTCTCCGTGCCTATAGTGCTGGTGCCGCCGTGCCCGGGGCAGATCAGTATGCCGCCGTCCAGGAACACCAGTTTCTCCATTATCGATCGGATTTCGTCGTCGTAGTCGCCGTAGATGAGGTCCGTGCGGCCTATGGCGCCGGCGAACAGCGTATCGCCGGTGAACATCACCGCCTCATCCTCGCAGAGCCAGCAGACGCTGCCGGGGGAGTGCCCCGGGGTGCTTATCACCCTGAACTTCAGGCCGGCAGCTTCGACAATCGAACCGTCGGCTACAGGCGTGATGCTGAAGTTCCTGTCGGCGACCGGCAGGCCGAACTTGCCCACGCGGTCGAAGTATTCCATCGTCTTTACGTCTTCGGGAGACATATAGACGGGGAGACCGCAGAGCCGCTGGAGGTCCGCTACGCCGTAGATGTGGTCCGGGTGGCCGTGGGTGAGGAGCACCGCCTCCGGCTTCAGGGAGCCTATCGCGTCCAGCACCTGCCGGCGGTCGGCATCGTTCCGGTAGCCCGGGTCTATCAGCACGCAGGAATCGCCCTGGCCGCGTACGACCCAGGTGTTCTCCTGCAGCAAGTTCACTGTGATAACTTTTATCTCCATTTTCTTTGGCAAAAATACGAAAATCTGCGTATCTTTGAAAAACTAGTTCAGAAAGAGATGCATATCGGAATAGCTGGCAATATCGGCTGTGGCAAAACCACCCTCACGAGGATGCTCGCAGAGCATTACGGATGGACCCCGAAATACGAGGCGGTAACCTACAATCCATACCTGGAAGACTATTACAAGGACATTCCCCGGTGGTCCTACAACCTCGAGACCTACTTCCTCGCTCAGCGCTTCAAGGACGTGCTGGAGATAGCCAATTCCAAGGACGTGATAATCCAGGACCGCACCCTGCTGGAGGGAGTCCATATCTTCGTGGCCAACAACCGCGAGCAGGGCAACCTGTCCGAGCGCGACTACAACACCTATATGGAACTCTTCAACCTGATGATGTCGATGGTCAACCCGCCGGACTTGTTGATTTACCTAAAGGCCTCGGTGCCGCATCTGGTGTCGCAGATCCAGAAGCGCGGCCGCGACTACGAGCAGTCCATCAGCCTGGAATACCTGGCCGGCCTCAACCGCCACTACGAGGAGTGGATAGGCAATTACAAGGGGCGCCTGCTCGTCATCGACGGTGACAACATCGATTTCGAGCACAATCCCGGCGACTTTTCCATGATTACGGACAAAATCGACGCTGAACTATTCGGTTTGTTTTAATATTTGTTAACTTTGTAGTTTGTAATACTTGATACTATGCACGTAGCCATTGCAGGAAATATCGGAAGCGGCAAAACGACGCTCACCAAGATGCTGGCCGCCCACTACGGGTGGACTCCCAAGTTCGAACCTGTTGACTTCAATCCATATCTCGCCGACTATTATGAGGATATGGAGCGCTGGTCCTTCAACCTCCAGATTTATTTCCTGAACAAGCGCTTCAAGGATATCCTGGACATCTCCAAGTCCGACAAGGTCATCATCCAGGACCGCACCATCTACGAGGACGCCCGCATCTTCGCCCGCAACCTGCACGATATGGGCCTGATGAGCACCCGCGACTTCGAGAACTACACCGACCTCTTCGACCTGATGATGTCGCTCGTAGGCCTCCCCGACCTGCTCATCTACCTCCGCTCCTCCATCCCCAACCTCATCGCGCAGATCCAGAAGCGCGGCAGGGAGTACGAGAAGAGCATCCGCATCGACTATCTCACCGGACTCAACGAGAAGTACGAAGACTGGATAGGCGGCTACAAGGGCAACCTGCTCATAGTGGATGCAGACAATATCAAATTCGGAAACAAGCCGGAAGATTTCGAGCTCATTACCAATATGATAGATGCCAAGCTCTACGGCCTTTTCCCCGAGAAATAGAATAATGGAAAAAGAATTACTGACAATCATCGATTTCGTGGACCATTACGCCGCCAAGTACGGCAGCGCCACGTTCCTTCGCGAAAAAATAGGCGACACCTGGACTGAAACTTCTTATGAAAAAACCCGTGAAGAGGGCAGGATTTACGCCGCCGGCTTCATGGCCCTCGGCCTTGCGAAAGGGGATAAGGTAGCCCTTATTTCCGAAGGCCGCAACAAGTGGATATTCAGCGAACTCGGCGTGCTCTACGCAGGCGGCACCGACGTCCCCATGTCGTTCAAGCTCGAATCCGACTTCGACCTTACCTTCCGCATCAACCACTCCGATTCCCGCTTCATAATCGCTTCCGAGAGCCAGATAGACAAGGTACGCCGCGTGCTTCCGCAGTGCCCTGCAATCGAAAAGACCATAGTTCTCGACGACATCCCCCTGCAGGAGAACGAAATGTACGTCGGCGAGCTCCGCAATATGGGTCTGGAATTTTTGAAGGAGCGCGAGGCCGAGCTCATTGAGCGCACTGCCTCCGTCAAGCCCGGCGATTACGCTAACATTTCCTACACTTCCGGCACAACCGCCGACCCCAAGGGAATCATCCTCACGCACAACAACTACACCTCCAACATAGTCCACTGCAACTCCGTGGTGGACGTCGATGAGGGCGACGTGATGCTCATCATCACTCCGCTCGACCACTGCTTCGCTCACGTGGCCGGTTTCTACTTTATGATGAGCAACGGCGGCAGCATCGCCACCGTGCCCGGCGGCAAGAACGCCATCACGATGCTTCGCAACATCCCTATGGCAATCCGCGAGGTGCGCCCTCACCTGATGCTTTCCGTGCCCGCCATCTCCAGGAACTTCCGCAAGAACATCGAGGCCGGCATCAAAAAGAAGGGCCCAAAGGTGCAGAAACTCTATGAGTTCGCCCTGGACAACGCAATCAAGTACAACCGTGAGTACTACAATATGGGCAAGCCCTGCTGGAAACTCTGGTGGCGCAAGCCCATTATGGCGGTTATGGACAAGTTGATATTCAAGGGCGTACGCGAAAGCTTCGGCGGCCGTATGAAGTTCTTCATCGGCGGCGGAGCCCTGCTCGACATTGAGCTGCAGCGCTACTTCTGCGCCGTTGGTATGCCGATCTTCCAGGGATACGGTCTCACCGAGGCCACCCCGGTCATCTGCGCCAACTCCGCAGGCCACGCCCGTTTCGGCTCCTCCGGCCGCACCGTGCAGCCTATGGACATCAAGATTTGCGCGGAAGACGGCTCCGAGCTCCCTCTGGGTGAGACCGGAGAGATTGTCATCCGCGGCGGCAACGTGATGGCCGGCTACTGGAAGAACCCCGAAGCCACCGCTGCCACCATCAAGGACGGCTGGCTCCACACCGGCGACCGCGGCTACCTCTGCAAGGAGGATCCCCGTTACCTCTATGTCACCGGCCGCTTCAAGAGCCTCCTCATCTCGTCCGACGGCGAGAAGTATTCCCCCGAGGGCTTCGAGGACAGCCTGGCCGACGGCTCCAAGTTTATCGACGCCTCCGTCCTGCACAACAACCAGAGCCCCTGGACCGTAGTGCTGGTCATCCCCAACAAGGCGGCGCTTGCCGAGGTCGTGAAGGAAAAGGGCATCGACCCTGCTTCCGAGGCAGGTCTCAAGGCTCAGCTCGACATCATCAAGGGAGAGGTCGATTCCTACCGTCCCGGCGGACGTCATCAGGGCCTCTTCCCCGAGAAGTGGCTCCCCGCTGCAATTATCGTCGGCGAAACTCCGTTCACCGAACAGAACGGAATGCTCAACACCACCTCCAAGATGGTGCGCGGCAAGGTGGAGAAGTTCTACGCCGACCGCATCGAGTACGCCATGACTGCCGAGGGCAAGGAACTCTACAACGCAAAGAACTTAGAATCACTTAAATAGCATTACTTATGACCAAAACCACTGCCGGTAAGAGCTACACACCCGCCATCGCGGTGTGCTTTGCGCTCTTCTTCATGATCGCCTTCGTCACCAACCTCGCCGGATCCATGGGCGTGGTCGTGACCAACCAGTTCGGCGCCAGCAAGGCCCTCAGTCAGCTCGGCACTCTCGCCAACTTCATCGCTTATGCCTGTATGGGTATTCCCGCAGGTATCATTCTTCGCCGCAAGGGCTATAAGTTCACCGCCCTGGCAGCAGTTATCGTAGGTTTCATCGGGGTTGGCATCCAGTTCCTCTCCGGTTATGCAGAGAGCTTCGCAGTTTACGTGGCCGGTGCATTCGTGGCCGGTTTCTCAATGTGTATGCTCAACATCGTGGTCAACCCTATGCTCAACACCCTCGGCGGCGGCGGCAACAAGGGTAACCAGCTGATTCAGTGGGGCGGCTCCTGCAACTCCATCGGCGGCACCATCGCCCCGTTCCTCGTGGGCTGGCTCGTCGGCGGTTCCATCCAGGATGCAACCGTTGCCAAGGCTGCTCCCGTTATGATCATCGCTATGGTAATCTTCGCCATCGCCTTCCTGGTCATTATGCGCACCGACATCCCTGAGCCCCATATGGAGACCCCTGAGGAGAAGGCTGCCCGTCTCGCCGGCGGCAAGGCAAAGGACAAGCACAGCCCTCTGTCTTTCCGTCACTTCGTACTCGGCGCAATTGCTATCTTCTTCTACGTTGGCATCGAGGTCGGTATCCCCAATACCGCCAACATCCACTTCTCCGGTCTTGAGTGGGTAGGTCCCGCAATCGCCGGCACGATGATCAGCGCCTACTGGCTCAGCATGCTGTTCGGCCGTATCATCGGCGCATCCATCGGCGCAAAGGTGTCCAGCAAGACTATGCTCTTATGCACCTCCGCCCTGGCTATCGTGTTCATCCTTGCAGCTATGTTCATCCCTGAGGCTGCAGTTATCGGCAAGATTCCCGTGAGCCTTATATTCCTGGCACTCTGCGGCCTCTGCACCTCCGTTATGTGGGGCTCCATCTTCAACCTCTCCACCGAGGGCCTTGGCAAGTACACTGCAGCCGCTTCCGGTATCTTTATGACCCTCGTCTGCGGCGGCGGTATCATCCCCTTCGTGCAGAATGCGCTGGCCGATGTCATCGGCTCCCTCCAGAGCTACTGGGTGCTTATCGCCTGCCTGGCATACCTTATTTTCTACGCCCTTGCCGGCAGCAAGAACGTCAATAAGGACATCCCCGTTGAGTAAGTTATGGAACAGATGGAACAGCCTTACGTATTAGGTATCGACATCGGCGGCCAGACCGCTAAATGCGGTATTGTGAATGCACGCGGCGAGGTGCTGGCCCAGACCATACTGGTATCCAATGTTTACACCGACGCGGTCTCTTTCGTGAACGCCCTTGCGTCCACGCTCAAGAAACTTATGTCCGACGCAGGCCTGGAAGGCCAGGTTCGCGGCATAGGTGTTGGCGCCCCCAATGGAAACTACTACACAGGTGAAATCAAGGACGCTCCCAACCTCCCCTGGGCTCGCGCAAAGGACATTCCTTTCGCCAAGATGCTCTCCGAGGCAATGGATGGAATGCCCGTAGCCCTTACCAACGACGCCAACGCGGCCGCCGTGGGAGAGATGACCTACGGAGCGGCCCACGGACTCAAGGACTTCATTATGATTACCCTG
>DBYB01000056.1:748-22518 GCA_002309995.1 Bacteroidales bacterium UBA1197 | reverse complement strand
CCTCTGCGGCTGCGGCAGGCACGGCTGCCTCGAGGCGTACTGCTCCGCCATTGGTGTTGCACGTACCGCCGTGGAGTGGCTGGAGCAGCATCCGGAAGAATCGTCCCTCCTCCGCCTTCGCGACAACATCACCTCCAAGGATGTATATGAGGCCGCCAAGGCCGGCGACAAGGTAGCCCAGGAGATCTTTGACTTCACCGGAGCCATCCTCGGCCGCAGTTTCGCAGACTTCATCGCCTTCTCCGCNNAAGGACGTCTACGATGCGGCCAAGGAGGGAGATGCGGTGGCCCTGCGCGTCTTCGATTTCACCGGACGCATTCTTGGCGAGAAACTTGCAGACTTCATCCAGTTCTCCGCCCCCGAGGCCATAGTGCTCTTCGGCGGTCTGGCCCGTGCCAAGGAATTCCTGTACGAGCCTATCGTGAAGGCAATGAACGAGAACGTCCTTGCCATATGGAAAGACAAGGTGAAGGTGTTGTTCTCAACCCTTTCCGAGTCGGATGCCGCCATCCTCGGTGCTTCCGCACTTGCGTGGAACTTATAAACTATTTTTTTATATAAAAGAAATGAAAACATCTAAATTCTTTTTCGCACTCGCTATGAGTGCCGCAGTCATTGCATGCGAACCCAAGCCGGTAGAACCCGCCGTTGATGGCGAGGAGGCTAAGGAAAATGCCCAGGAGGCAGTCAAGACCCTCAAGGATTATACTCCTTCCAAGGCTGAGGTCGACACCGTGAGCTATCTGCTCGGTCTCAACTTCGGCAGCTTCCTGAAGGGCTACGATTTCGGTAACGTGAACTATTCCAAGGTCGTCGAAGGTATGAAGGACTTCATGAAGGCCGAGGGTGACTTCCGCGATCCCGGTTTCAACGAGCAGTTCAAGATCAACCCCGACAGGATCAACGACGTTTTCAACGCATATCTTGAGAAGAGGCACAACTACACTATGCTCGAGAACAAGGAGAAGGGTGACAAGTATCTCGCCAAGATGGCCAAGCAGGCCGGCGTCGAGAAGACCGAGAGCGGCCTCCTCTACAAGATCGTAGAGGCCGGCAGCGAGGTTAAGCCCGAGCCCGTCGACACCGTATGGGTTAAGTACAAGGGAACCCTCATCGACGGTAAGGTCTTCGACGAGACCGCCGAGGATGCAGAGCCCGTCAAGTTCCCTCTCAACGGCGTTATCGCCGGCTGGACCGAGGGTCTTCAGCTCGTCGGCGAGGGTGGCCACATCATCCTCTACGTCCCCGCCAACCTCGCATACGGCGAGCAGGGCCGTCCCGGCATCCCTCAGAACTCCGTCCTTACTTTCGACGTCGTAGTCGAGAAGGTAGCCAAGTACGTCGCTCCCGCCGCTGAATAATCAGCAAACCAACTTAACAGATTAACACACCGAGACCGGCCCGTTCCACGAGCCGGTCTCTTTTTGTGTCTACAAAAAAGAGGCTGGCCTGAGTCGCGAAGGACTTGCAGGCCAGCCTCGAAGGATTATCTACTCAGAGCTCGAAACTACCAGCCGTAGTTCTGGCCGAGCTTGGGATTCAGGTTGAGGGAAGTCTGAGGGATGGGACGCACGTAGTTGCGAGGCAGCCACTCAAGCTTGAAGTTGTACACCAGATAGTAGCCGCTGCCGGCTTTCTCCAGGGTCCAGTTACGGTCGGAGGTGTTGGTGATGGGGATGATCTTCTCATCAACGGAGCCGCTGTTGGTGAAGGTGTAGCTCTTGCTCTCGAACTTGAAGCCGTTCTTTGCCTCATCGGCGGTGACCCAGATGCCGGTCCAACCCTGGTGGTTGTAACGCTTCTCGGCGAGGTCGGCCTGGTGCCAGCGAAGGAGGTCGTCCATACGGAGGCCCTGCTCAAGGGTCATCTCGGTTACGCGCTCACGGCGGATCTCGAGCTCGATATCGCTGAGGTCAGGTACGTATGCCAGGTCGGCAGCGGTATAATACTGACGGAGCCAGTTGTCCTTCACATAACCTGCATCGCCGGGATAGATGCTCACAACGCCCGCACGTTTGCGGAGGGCGCCGATGGTCTGGTCCCATATACCCTTGTTCATCTCGCCAAGGAGAGCCTTGGCCTCGGCGTAGTTGAGGAGCACCTCAGCATAGCGGAGGATAGGCAGGGAGTTGGCGTCGATGGCATTCTGCTGGTGAGTCTCATCGGGGATGCACCATTTGACGAGCTGGTAGCCCGTGCAGTTGTAAGTCATGTTGATGGTCTGGTTGGGATCGGCGGTCGCATCGAGTTTCTTGATTGCGTGGCCGGGTCCGAGGACCGTGGCGGCAAGACGTGCATCACGTCCCTTGAACTCCTCGTTGATGGTCTGCTCGCCGGTAAGAACCGGGGTACCGTCGGTCTTGAGGTACTGGCGAACCAGTTCCTTGGTGCCGGAATACTGCTGGCCGAGGGTGGAGGAGTTGAAGTACCTGGTGAGGTTGTGCTGTACGCCCAGTTCCTCGCTGTAGGCACGACCCCAGATGACCTCGTCGGTGCAGAGCTTGTCGCTGAGGAACAGCGCAGCATAGTCGCTGTGCAGGGAGAAGGCGCCGGACTTGATGATCTGCTCGGCGCAATCGGCTGCCTTGCGGATCAGCTGCTCGGAAGTCTCATATTTGTTGGTCCAGGGGGTGTTGGTGGCGGGGTTCACGTCGTGATACTTCCTGAAGGTACCTTCATAGAGGTAAATCCTGGAGAGGAACGTGAGAACCACATATTTATTAATGTACACCCTGCCCTCGGTGTTGTACTTGTCGGTTCCGAGGCAGTGCTGCTCGGCAAAGTCGAAGTCCTCAACGATGTGATGGAAGGCCTCTTCCCTGTCGAGACGCTCGCCGTAGAGGATGGTGGAATCCTTGGAGTCAACGACCACGTCGATGTAAGGGATGTTGGAGAAGTTCTTGAGCCTTGCGAAGTGATAGTAGCCCCTCCAGAAACGGGCGACGCCCATATAGTGGTTGTAGGTCTCCTCGTCAATATTGCCCTTTGCATTCTTCTCCATACGGGTAATCATAATGTTGCAGCGGCGTGCGAAAGTCCAGCTCCATCCGCCCTGGCGGGTGTTGTCCCACAGGCCGGGCTGGAGGAAGGTAGTGGAAGTACGGGTTGCAATCAGATCGTTGTACACGCTGTTGCCGCCGTAGCCGATGTCGTCCATACTGGGCATCCACGAGCTGATCATGCCGTCGGTGTACATCTTGATCTGATTCTCATTGGCGAAATAATACTCTGCAGCGAACTGGTGTATAGGCTCCCTTTCGAAGAACTTCTCGCAGGAAGCGAAGCACAGTACTACAAGAGCGCCGAGGAAAAATCTGTATATATTTTTCATATTCTCTGCTGATTAAAGAGTGAGACTCACACCGAAGGTGAAAGTTCTGAACATAGGATAGCTGTAACCTTCGCCGACGCCGCTGAGACCGGCGTTGCCGGCACTCACGGAACCGCTGTCGAAGTCGGTATCTCCCAGGCCGATGGCCTCAGGATCGAACATATTGGTGTACTTGAACATAGGAGACCAGGTGAAGAGGTTCTCCATAGTCACGTAGAAGCGGGCCTTCTCGATGTGTACCTTCCTGGTAATCTCCTGAGGGATGGTGTAATCTACCGTGAGGTTCTTCAGACGTATGTAGGCTGCATTCTGGAGATAGTGGTCGTTGTTCCAGGAGAGAGGACCTACGTTACGGTTGGAGGCGTAAGCCACGCGGCGTGTCCAGTAAGGATTGGAATCGTAGTTGGTAACCACCCAGTTGGGAGTCGAGAAATCTACGTTGGCGTAGTTGTCTCCGGTCTGGTTGTAGTTGAGGTACGGTGAGTAAGGACGGTTGTAGGAACCCCAGAAGAAAGCGGTCTCGGTATCAGGATACCAGTCGCGCTTGCCGACGCCCTGGAAGAAGAGGCTGAGGCCGAATCCGTTCCAGCTGAAGTCGAGGTTGAGACCATACATATAACGAGGCATCTCGTTACCGATGACCTCGAGGTCGCCGTGGTCTTCCATAGTACCCAAGCCGTAGTTGATGTCGCCGTCGCCGTCGATATCGATGAACTTGAGGTCACCTGCGTACTCGGCGAAGTTGGAACCGTTCTTATGGAAGGTATCGGTAGCCCAGCTGAGAGCCTCTACGTTGTCGCGGAAGATGCCATCGGTGCGGAAGCCCCAGATTTCGCCGAGTTCCTTGCCTTCATAGATGCCCAGAGGGTTCTGGGTGATGGAGGTGAATTCCTTGACGGTAATCTTGGTGTCCCACAGACGGCCCTGCACGGAGTAGCTGAAAGGCTTGCCTCCCAGGAGGAACTGATCCTTCCAGGCCAGGGTGAGTTCCCATCCGCGGTCTTCATAGCGGGAGAAGTTGCCCTTAGGTGCGCTTGCTCCGAAGACTTCCGGAAGTTCGGGGCCTGCGGTGATAACGTCCTGGGTATCCCTGATGAAGTAGTCGCCGGAGAAGGACAGCCTGTTGCCGAGGAAGTCGGCGTCGAGACCTATGTCATAGGTGGTTGCACGCTCCCAGGTAAGACTCTCGGGAATCACGGAAGGCGTGGAGGTCATATTGTTCTTGGCTCCGTCGAAGAGAACGTCGGTCTTGCTGATGGAGATGAGCTCCATGAAGTCGTAGGCACCGGAGGTACCGTTACCCAGCGAACCGATGTTGCCGCGGATCTTGAAGTTGTCGAGCCAGCTGCGGCTCCACTGCATCCAGGGCTCCTCGGAAACACGCCATCCCATTGAAGCGGACGGGAAGAATCCCCAGCGCGTGCTGGTAGGGAACTTGGAGGAACCGTCGTAACGGGCGGCAAGCTCAAGGATGTAGCGCTTCAGAAGAGTGTAGTTTGCACGGGCGAAAGCACCCACATTTCCATAGGTGGTACGGTTCTGCTCGATGTTGATGGTCTCGAGCGCGTCGTACATCTGGAAGCTCTCGTACTTGTCGGGGAAGATCATACCCTTGCGCTGCAGATAGAAGCGGTCGTAGGTGTAATCTTCGTAGTTGCCACCGGCGACCACGTTCAGCTCGTGGTTGTCACCAAGCTTGGGAGTGAAGGTGAAGTAGGCGTTGGCGGTGGTGTAGTCGGTGTCGTAGGTCCAGCGGGACTTGTAGGAGTTGGCCTGGGTCACATAGTGGGTGACGGCGGTGTCGGACAGATAGAAGTCGAGCGGAGCCCTGTAGCGCTCCCTCCAGCGGCGGATTGCCTTGTAGGAGAAGTCGGCGTCGAACTTGAAGACCTTCGGGATGAAGGTGATGGTTGCGCCGGTGGTGGTAACGACGGTGGTGTTGGAATCCGTCTGGCCGGTGTTGCCCTCGAGGAAGGAAGCGAAACCGGTCTTGTTGGCGAACAGCGTGTAGGTTCCGTTGGGGTTGAGAGGGATACCGACAGGCTGTCCGTGCTGGTCGATCTGCTTTCCGAGCACCGAACCGGTGGTGAACATTGACTGCTTCTGATTGGTGCGGAAGAGGGATGTATTGTTGGTGATGGTGAGCCAGTCGGTAACGTTCAGCTTAACCTTGGAGCGGATGTTGAACTGGTCGTATGCGTCGTCACCTATCTTGTACAGACCGGACTGCGTATAGTAGCGGCCGGTGAGTGAATAGGATATCTTCTTGGATGAACCGCGTACGCTGATGTCGTGCGTGGTGTTGGTGGTGCTGCGCTTGTAGAAGAGAGGCAGCCAGTTGGTGGAACCGTAGTACTGGTACACTCCGGAGGTGTCGTCGAACACGTCATAGTTGCCGGCGATACGCCTGTTGCGGAAAGTCTCCAGGTAACCGGCGTTGAATGCCCAGGTGTTGATCTGGGAAGGGGTCTTGCCGGCGGAGGTAGGGGTCACGGAATCTCCCTTGAAGAAATCGAAGAAGGCTTCCGTCCACTCGAGACCGTCGGTGACGATATTGTCTTCCCACTTGATGGTACGGTCGTTATAGGAATAGGAGCCGTTGTAGGAGATGGTAAACTTGTCGCCCTTGGCGTCCTTGGTGGTAACCAGGATAACGCCGTTGTAAGCGCGGGCACCGTAGATGGAGGCGGAAGATGCGTCCTTGAGCACGGCCACGGTCTCGATATCGGAGGGGTTCACGTTGCCGAGGGAGCCTTCAACGCCGTCTATGAGCACCAGGGCGCTGCCGTCGCCGGTACCGATGGAATAGGTGTCGCCGGAGCCGTTGGTCATTGATACACGCGTGGTGTACTTGTGAGCGTTGGTACGGATGTAAACGTTACCGGAGTGGTTGGCCTTACCGTCAGTCTGGATAATGTTCAGACCGGCTACCTGTCCCTGGAGGGAACGGGCGAGGTTGGGGTTCGGACGGTCGGCGACCTTGGAGCCGTCGAGGTTCTCAACGGAACCCACCAACTGGGTTTTCTTGAGGGTACCGTAACCCACGACGACCGTCGCCTCGAGCATCTCGGTATCGTCCATAAGTAAGAAATCTACCTTTGCGCGGCCGTTCACGGCTTCCTCAGCCGTTTTGTAGCCGAAAAGCTGGCAGACAAGGACGGCGTCGCTCTTCGCCTTGATGGAATAGGAACCGTCCGCATTTGTCATAACACCGTTCGTAGTGCCCTTGACCATAACAGCCGCGCCGATGACGGGGTTGTTGTCGTTATCGCGCACCACACCGGTAATCGTAGAAGTCTGTGCGAAGGCGCTCAGCCCTGCTGCCAGGGCAATGAGAACCAGCGCAAACCTTCTGGGAATCGTGATTTTCATCATAAATGGTCCTTAGTTATTAAATTAGAATCGGGCAAGCCAGGACGATATGCTGCTGAAAATCAGACCGTTTTCAAGGGATGAAAAAAAATATTGGTTTTGTTTCCTTTTTAAAAATGCGTATTAGTGTCAGTGTTAACTTTAATTTTATAGAACAAAGATAATCCAAATTTTCGAAAGTGAAACACAGTGTTTCGATTTTCGAGCAATTTTTTGTTTAATAAAATAAAAAAGTGTAATTTTGTATTTGCAAGTCAGACGATGGGGCCGGAAGGCCCGCTGAATAGGATTGTTTGTCAAGGACGCCAGTCAAGAAGGCGTTAATTATTATTGTTTTATCAATAACACAAACAATTCAGTATGAAATCATTCAAAATCCTGATCGCCGCCGCCGCCCTGGCCGTGTTCTTCACCGCTTGCGAAAAGCAGGAAGTGTTCACCGGCATCGACAGCAGCAAGGCAGGCATCACGGACTTCACTTATGACGAGACTATGTCTTCGGCTACGTCGGTTTCCCTGATATGGAATCCCGACAAGGCTCTGGCCGCAGGCGCAACCTCCATTTCCGTACAGCTCGCGCACAACGAGGATTTCTCGGACGCCACGATGTACAAGCCGGAGGTGAGTATGTATGCCAATACCCCTCAGGGCATCACCATCCAGGCCGATGCCACCGTTACCGACGGCTGTATCTTCAACGGCCTGAAGGAGAACGATCGTTACTACGCCCGAATCAGGGCCAATTATCCTCGTTCCATCTATTCTGAATGGACGCTTCTTCAGGAAGACGGCGGCCTCGCTTGCATCAGCGTCGGCCACGGAATCCTCGCAATGGTTTTCGCCGCTCCCAAGCAGGTTGACCTGGAGGTCGCTTCCGAAGGCAAGATGCGCGCTTCCTGGTCTATCGTAGGCCTTGCAGATGGCTACGCTTTCCAGTGGAAAGAGAGCGCCGGCTCCACCTGGAGCGAAGAGGAAGAGACTACCGGCAGCTCCGCCATCATCTCCGGCCTCAAGGCTGAGACCTCTTATGACGTTCGCGTACGCTCCTACAGGGGCTCGGGCGACTCCAAGGAGTACTCCGACTACACCACTGCCAGTATGACTATGCCCAAGTCTGAGTATAAGATGCTCAGCAGCAAGAACGACCTTGTTGAATTCTTCGCATCAGTGGCAGCGGCCGCAAAGGGCAGCGACATCTTCAAGATGAGCGCCGATATCGACCTCGGCGGCGAGCAGATTGTCGGAGCAGATTCCTTCGCCGGCGTATTCGACGGCCAGGGATTCGCAATCAAGGGCGTCAAGTCGAGCACTCCTCTGTTCGGTGTCGTCAACGGTACCGTGCAGAACGTGGTCATCGACGCCAGCTGCAAATTCACCCCTACGGTCAGCACGTTCGGCGTAATCGCCAGCGACAACAAGGGCTCCATTTCCGATATTACCAATAAGGCAGACGTTCTCTATGAGGTTGAGAGCATTTCCGAGCCCATTCTCATTGCAGGTATAGTCGGCCAGTCCTCCGGTTCCCTCAGCAACTGCGTCAACGAGGGTGCGGTCAAGGTGGCTGCCTCCGGCTCTGCAGTAGGTCTCGGTGTAGCAGGCGTGGTCGGCTTCCTCAACGCCCCCGCCAACAAGCTCACCAACAAGGGTACCGTTACCTTCAGCGCCAAGAACATCGCCTCCAAGTCTGATATGTGCGGTGCAGGCAAGAACGTCCTCCCCACTCCCGGCGGCATCGTGGCAATTGGTGCGGAAGGATTCGCCCTCGAGAACTGCAACAACCACGGAAAGATTGTCTTCAACGTGTTCGGCGCAGATACCGACCTGACTGCCAACCTCAACCGTAACCAGATCGGCGGCATCGTGGGAGCTCCCTGCGGCAACGTTGTCAAGTGCAACAACTACGGCGACATCGAAGTGTCCGTGAAGCACAGCTCCCCGGGCACGGCCCTCGGATATGAGTACATCGTCTGCGTCGGCGGAATCGGCGGCGGCGACTACCTCTTCACTTCCTCCAACGGCGTGATTTCCAACACCAACTACACCGAGTGCACCAACGAGGGTAACATCCACGTCAACTCCGACGCCTCCAAGTCCAACTCCGCCATCGGCGGCATCGTCGGCTGGCCCGGACAGGAGAAACCTACCGACACCATCACCAAGGGCTGCCTCAACAAGGGCAACATCTTCGCTGAAGGCGCAATGAAGTGCCGTCTCGGCGGCATTCAGGGTGGCTCCGGCGTTATGGACGGATGCACCAATGAGGGCACCATCACCCTTTCCGTCACCAACACCGCCTGCGCCATCGGCTCTCTCTGCGGCTTCCACTCTCAGGGCCACGCCATTACCAACTGCGTCGCCAAGGGTGAAGTCACCGCAACGGTACAGGCTACCGGCGGCGTCGGCGGCCTTATCGGCAACATCGGCAACGTAGCGCACAGCACCGCAACAGGATGCGAAGTGAACTGCAAGATAACTTCCCTCGACACTGCAGGTGAGACCACCGGTCTCGTAGTAGGATATTTCAACGGTACCTCCACGGCCATCACCCTGGGTACTCCTGAGGATCCCATCAAGGTCAGCGGTTCCGTAAACGGCGCACCTGCATCTGCATCCAACATCTGCGGTTCCAAGAACGCCGCTGACAATCATGTTATCAACTTCGCTATCAAATAGGTATGAAAAATTATAAGATACTCGCTCTCGCGGCCTGCCTGCTTACCCTGGCAGCCTGCGACAAGGAGAAAGAGACCGTGCTTCCCGGCGGCCTGGACGCTTCCAAGCCCGCTGTGAGCTCGTTTAGCTACGACGAAGCCAACTCCGGTGAGACCGCAGCCGCATTCACCTGGGATGCAACCGCTGCAGATGCCGCAGGAGCCACTTCCTATACCATCGAGCTCACTACCGACCTGGATCACGAGAATCCCAACAACGCTTCCATCATCCAGATTGTTCCCGCCCCCGCTACCGCTCAGGTTATCAGGGGCCTCAAGAAGAATGCCTTCTACTATGCCCGTATCAGGGCAAACTACGAGGGCTACTACTTCTCCGGCTGGGATTTCCTCGGCAGCGCAGAGAAGCCCCTGGCAGTATGCGTCGGCAAGGGTGCCTCTGAGGCCAGCTTCGGCGCTCCCCAGAACCTTGCTGCATCCAACGTCAACGACCACGGATTCAAGCTCGCCTGGGACGCAGTTGCATTCTGCAATTCCTATGTGGTTGAATACAAGCCCGCTACTTCCGGTACCTGGGAGGTAATCGAGGGTGTAGTAAATCCGGCTTACGAGGTTGACGGCCTGGTTGCCGCAACTGCTTACGACGTAAGGGTCAAGGCCATCAAGGGCGAGACCGCTTCCGAATATACCGCAATCTCCGTGACCACCGCCGAGCCGAGCGGATTCGATCCTCATATGGGAACCGTAGAGGCATTTATGGCATTTATGTCAGGCGAGGCCGCCAACGCTTCCGCCGTCAGCGAGTTTACCCTTGAGGCCGACATCGACGTCACCGGCAAGGAAATCGCAACGGTCGAGAACTTCAAGGGCATCCTCGACGGAAAGGGCCACGCCATCAAGGGCCTTTCCCTCTCCGGACCTCTGTTCCAGACTCTCAGCGGAACCGTACGCGACGTCACCTTCGAAGGTAATGTAACCAAGACCATCGGAGCCGACGAGACCGATGCCGGACATCCTCTGGCACTGCTTGCAATCATCTCCACCGGTAACGTGGTCAACTGCGTCAACAAGGCTTCCGTTACCCTGAATGCTGCTGCCAAGATCGGCAGCCCTGTCGTGGCAGGTCTCGTGGCCTACCAGAACGGCGGCGAGTTCAGCGGCAACAAGAACTACGGTGAGATCAAGCTCGTCCACGCCGGCACCATCAATGCCGAGATCGAGGGCTTCAACCGCAAGCCGTTCTCCGTGGTCGGCGGCCTGGTGGGCGTTATCGTTGACGCCACCGCATCCGGATGCCAGAACGAGGGCGCTGTCTCCGTCTCCTGCACCGACGTGCCCAAGGTAGAGGCCCGTCACTATGTGGGCGGTGTCATCGGAACTCCTCAGGGCTCACGCGTGATTGGCTGCATCAACAAGGGCGCCATCACCGCAGACTTCACCGATGCCACCAAGTCTGCTGCAAAGCAGGTATGGGTTGGCGGTATCATCGGCGGCCGCAACGGTGACGAGAAGACCGTTGACGGAGCATACGTAGAGAACTGCGAGAACTTCGGCGACTGCACCCTCATTGCAGAGAACTCCGTGAACAACTACCTCGCGGGTATCGGCGGACAGGCTACCGTAGAAGCAACCGGAAACAACTATACCTCCGACTCTTCTACCATACAGAAGATCGTGAACTGCTACAACCACGGCAAACTCACCAAGAAGGGTGCAGGCGGCTGCCGTCTCGGCGGTATCTCCGGCGGTGCAGCGACCCTCGAGAACTGCTCCAACGACGGCGATATCCTGGTAGAGGGCATCTCCACTGCCGGCGCAGTAGGCGGCCTCGTAGGTTATCCTACCCAGCCTTACCACCCGGTAACCGGCTGCAAGAACACCGGCAAGATGACCGCAACCTGCGACGTCGTCTTCGCTATGGGCGGTCTCTTCGGACAGGGCGGTAACACTAACCAGAACTACGCCGACTGCACTGCCAATTGCGTTATGGAAGCTCCCGCCAGCGTGCTCGCAGGTATGATCCTTGGCACAGCCAAGACCATTGCCGGCGGCAAGGCCATCGTTTACGGCACTGCAGCCGCTCCGTTCAAGGTCGGCGGCTCCGTGAAGGGCGTCAAGCTCGACGGCAGCAACTTCACCTCCCTGCTCGTCGGTGACGGCGGCGTCACCGCCGGCGGCGAAATCGACCTCAGCAACGTAGTCCTCGAATAGTTCGGGGATTTCAACTCCTTCGAGGCTGGCCTGCAAGTCCTCCGCGACTCAGGTCAGCCTCTTTTTTGCGTGCGCTGCCCCGTTTTTCGTAAGTTGCTGAAATTCAGCTACAACTGTATCTCCTGTGCGTAAAAATGCGCATAGGAGATACGGAAATGATTGGGGATTAGGGGGTTGGGGAAAACGTAAAAATATAATTATATTTGTATCGATTATAATTTCGATGAATATGGACGGAAAGTTTTGGCGCGGATTTGGTGCGCTGGTGTTATTGTTGATGGTGTGTATTCCGGCAGCCGTGCAGGCGCAGGATAAAGTCACCACTGTGCACGGAGATGTCTATACTACCAAGGTGAGGCAGATCACAAAGGACCAGATTGTATTCGACCAGGTCCATACCGGTTACAACATTATCGACAAGCTGCCCAGGGGCTTCATATCCTCCATCGCGTTTGCCGACGGGGCCGAGATTAAGTTTGCTCCCGGTGGCGAGTTGATTCGCGACGGCCTGCTGCAGGCGCCCACTATGAAAGCGAAAACCGACGGTATCTATGCGGAATCTTTCTTCAAACTTACAGAGGATGAGACAGTTGCCCTGATTGGTTCGGAGAAGTATAACTTGTTCTACAAGCCTGCTCTCACCAGGACTAAGGTTTCCATATCGCAGCTGATAACCGGAGGCCTTCTTTTTGCTTCCGGCGTTATCTGGGATAATAAAAAGGTGGTCTACAGGGACCAGAAGGGCGGCATACTCTTCGCCCAGATGTGGCTTCACGGGGAAGCGCCCCTTCAGAATCCTACCAACTACAAGTATTTCAAGGGTGACATAAATCCGTATCTGGTTGGCGCCGAGATATTAGGCGTTACCACCATAGTGAGCGGTCTTGTGAACCTGATTGGCTCCAACACCGATCTAACTTCCGTCCTACGCCCCGACATCAAGCTCCCTTCCATGTCTGAAGAAAAGGTAAAACTTTGGAGCGGAGTGGGTATGATGGCCCTTGGCACCGGCGCCATAGCCGGAGGCATCGCCGATATGGCAAGCAAGTCCCATTGGTATTGGGACCTGTGGGAGGAGGGCTATTCTACATATCGTCTTAATATTAAGGAAGGAGAGCCTCCGGTAGCGGGCCCTATTCTTGCTCTTGCCGGTTCGGTGCTGGTGAACATCGGACTCACGGAGTTCTTTACCAGTTGCAAGACTATAAAAGGCGGCGCAACCGTAAGGACCGGAATTGCCCCCGGCGGGTATGCCATGATTGTCTCTTTCTGATTCGGACTTTGGTTTTTTATTATTATATTTGCGTGATATAACCACACTGAAGAAGATGAAAGCATACAAACTAATTAGTCTGATCGCGCTTGCCGCCTTCATCGCCGTTTCCTGCGAACCCAAGGTAGATCCGGATCCGGATCCCGATTCCGGCAAGACTGATCCTGAGAAAATTGATGTCATCAACGGCACCACTATAGAGGAAGGAATGACGGCAGTCGGCCTGGTTAGCGATGCCAATACCAACCTGGGTATTCCCGGAGTGCCTGTTACCGACGGTTTTACCTATGTGGTTACAGACGCCAACGGAGTGTACCAGATGAAGGCCAGCCGCTATTGCCGCACCGTTTATCTCTCCGTGCCCTCCGAGTATGAGATCCCTCTCGACGACCAGAACCACCGTCCGGCATTCTATAAGTACTACGACAAGTCCAAGGGCGTCAACCGCCTGGACTTCCAGCTCAAGCCCCAGCCGGTTGAAGAGAAGTTCACCCTCTTTATGATTGGTGACCCCCAGTGCCAGAATGCCAGCCAGATTACCCGCTACCGCGACGAGACCGTGCCTTCAATGGTCAGCGTAATCAACAACGGGCAGGCTATGGGCCGTTATCCCAATCCTTACGGAATGACGCTTGGCGACATAGTCTTCGACAGCACCAGCCTCTGGGACGATATGATGTCCACGATGTCCAATGTGAAGCTCAACGGCGGAAAGTATTTCCCCATCTTCCAGTGCATCGGCAACCACGACCACAACTCCCTTGTGAAGACCAACGACTTCGATGCCACCGGAGAGTTCTTCGCGCATTGCGGCCCTACCGACTACTCTTTCAACAGGGGACAGGCCCATATCATCGCGATGGACGACATCGTCTGTTCTTCCGTAAAGAGCAACTCTTCCCCCAACAAGGCCACCTGGGAGTACAGCGCAGGCTTCAGCAACGCCCAGTACAAATGGCTCCAGGAAGACATCAGCCACGTTGACGGCAAGGAGAACAAGCTAGTCTTCATATGTATGCACATCCCCGTCCGCGGCGGCGCTGCGTCCGGAGGATCCACCTTCAACACTGGTGCCTTCTACAAGGAACTCCTCACCCTCCTCAAGGGATTCAAGGAGGCTCACATAATGATAGGCCACACCCACTACCAGCAGAACTACATCCACAGCGACTACATCTGCAAGGGCGGCCTGCCCATCTATGAGCACATCCACGGAGCGGCCTGCGGAAGCTGGTGGAGCTGCGATTCCAGCGTCACCGGTTCGCCCAACGGCTACTGCGTCTATGAGATTGAGGGCAACTCGGTGGTTGACTGGGTCGAGATGGGCTCCAAGACCACTCCCGAATATCAGTTGAGGGTTTACGACGGAGACCAGCTGTACAGCGGCACCCGAGGTTACGAGTACAAGTGGAGCCGTTCCTCCAATGTCGGCGGCTCGTCGAACATAACCGCCAAGGGCAACACCTCGCTCCTCAATGCCTTCGTGGCCGAAGTCTTCAACGACGACGACACCAACTGGAAACTGGAGATGTGGCAGAACGGAGCCAAGATAGGCGACTTCCGCCGCCTCGCCAACGGCAGCTGCTGCAACATCTGCATCGCCGCATATTACTTCAACGAGCTCGGCAAGAATACCGACACCTGGGTCAACAAGACCGCCAGCCACTACTGGTATTACGTGCCTGCATCCAAGACCCCGTCGGCAGAGAAGAACTGGGAGGTAAGGGCAATCCAGACCATCCCCGGCAGCGGCAAGGTCCACACTTATACCTGCGGCACCCTTACAACCGGTTACGGTGAATTCTGATGAAGAGGTTCAGACTGATTCTGCTTGCGGCGCTCAGCGCTGCGGCCTTGCTCTCCTGCGAAAAGGTAGAGGAGGATGTATTCCTGCCTGCCGACATAGACGGCACCTGGGTGTTCTCGGCGTCCAATGACGGCAAGGGATGGAAAGACTTGAAAGTCTCCTCCATTCTGGTATTCAACGGCAAGGGGGCGTACTCCGTAAAGAGTCTCGCCGCCGGTGCCGTGAGCGTAACTTTCTACAACGGACAGGTGTATGCCGAGGAGGATGCATTCTCCAATGTTGATGCTAAGCTTTACCGCGTCACCAACAGCGGCCTCAAATACCATTTCGAATCCGTACCCGGCGACTTCCTGCTGGCTCTCACTACGGCCAACGATATGGTGTTCGACTATTCCGGAGAAGCAGCGGTCTCAGGCTACAAACTATCGAAGGTTGAGAAGTTTGCCGCGTCCGTTGAGCCGGAACCGGAGCCTCAGCCGGAGCAGGATCCCGACAAAATCAACGGCACACAGCTCATCGAGGGCAACGACCTGGTGGGCCTCATCAAGGATGCTGTTACCGGCAAGGGAATCCCCGGCGTGGTGGTTTCCGACGGCTACGACTGCGTGACCACCGACCAGAACGGAGTCTATCAGTTCAAGTCGAACGAGCTCTCGCGCGTGGTCTATTATTCGACCCCTTCCGATTACAAGGTCAAGGTCAGCAACGCCCTGCCCAGCGTGCCGGTGTTCTACAATCCTATCAAGCCCACGGGCGAGGTCATCCGTACCGATTTCTCCCTTGAACCGCTTCCCGGAGGCCCGGAGACGAACTGGACCTTCATCGGCATAGGCGACCCCCAGTGCGCCACCAGCGGCAATGCTGACCGATATGCGGGCGAGACAATCCCGGACATCAAGAATGCAGTCTCCGGCCGCACCAGCGTATATGCCATGACTCTCGGCGACATAGTGTTCGACAGCACCAATATGTGGTCCAGGATGCGCACCTCGATGGGCAACGTAAACGATGGAGCCTGGACGATTCCGTTCTTCCAGACCATCGGCAACCACGACCACGATTCTCTCAAGCCGGACACGACCGACGACGTTGCAGACGACTACAATGCCACATCCACCTTTGTCGGCATCTACGGTCCTACTGACTATTCCTTCAACAGGGGAGACGTGCACATCATCTCTATGGACGACATCATCGTGACCAGCCAGAAGTCGTCCAGCAAGAGCAACGGCATGACCTGGAACTACGGCTCCGGCTTCACCGACCTGCAGTGGGAATGGCTCAAGAAAGACCTGGCCCTGGTGCCCGACAAGCAGAACAAGATGGTCTTCATCTGTTGCCACATTCCTTTCCGTGGATCGAATTCCAACCACTATATGGACGTCGTGAAACTCCTGACCGAGTTCAAGGAGGTGCACCTGATGATAGGCCATACCCATTACACGCAGAACTACGTTTACAATTCCACCAAGGCCAAGGGCGGCCTGCCGGTGTACGAGCACATCCACGGTTCCGCCTGCGGAGCGTGGTGGACGGGTTCCTGCAGCTCCACCGTCACCGGCGAGCCTTCAGGATACACGGTCTATGAGATAGAAGGCGCCCACATCGCCGACTGGAAGTTCAAGGGCACCAACCGCAAGTTCGACGACCAGCTGAGGGTGTTCGACGGCAACGATGTCTATTACGAAACCGGAAGTTACCCCCTCGTCTGGTATCAGGCCAGCCAGAAGGCCGGCTCCTCCAGCATCACCATCAAGGGCAACGCCAGCCTGAAGCAGTGCTTCGTGGCCCAGGTGTTCAACGACGACGACACTTACTGGAGGGTCGAACTGCGCAGCAAGAGCACCGGCAACCTGCTGGGCGTGTTCTCACGCCTGTCCAACGGATCGTGCACCAATGTGGCAATGTCTGCTTACTGGTTCAACGCCAAGGGTAAGAATTCTACCAGCTACAACTCCACGACGGCCAGCCACTACTGGTACTGCAAGCCCGCTTCGGGCAAGCCGTCAGAAGAGACAGACTGGGAGGTGGTGGCCATACAGACCATCCCCGGCGGGGCGGTAACGCACAGTTACAGCTGCTCCACAATTACCAAACAGGCAGATTTCGCGAAAGCGTTCTACTTCTGATAAACGATGATGCGGCGGAGTTCGACTCCGCCGTTTTCGTCGGGAGTCCTGGTCTCGCGGCGCAGTATCCAGTTGCCCCGCTCGTCGTACTCGTAGCTGTAGTAGCGGCAGGGGTTTGTCTCCAGGTCGGAGACCCATTGCATTGCGCCCTTGGAGTCAAGCACTACGTTCCGGCTCATCACCGGCAGGCCCTTGTCGTTGTATTGAATCTCCACGTCGAATCCGTCTCCGGTAATCCTGGAGGGCTTTTCTTCTACACGGAAGAACTCCACCTCGGCCCTTCCCATCAGTTCGCCCTCCGGAGTGCGGGACTCTTCGATATAACTGTTGCCGGAGAATGTCTTGGTGGTGACGTAGGACGGTACGCCCTCGTTGAAATAATCGGTATGCACGATGTGCCGGCCATCGTTGCGGTGCTCCCAGCGGTCCATTTCCTGGTTGTTCATCCCGTATGTCCTGCATACCTTCACGAAGCGGCCGTCCATCTCGTATTCGTAGCGTATCTCGGTCTCGCCCTCGGCGTTCACGCCCTGAATCTCTTCCAGCCGGCCGCGTTTATCGTAGGCGTAAGTTTCCCTGTAGCGGAAACTTCCGTCGAGATTGCTGGTTATTACGCTGTCGGCCTGGCCTCGTGAGTTGAAGAAAACGGTGTAGGGGAGTTCCAGGGTATCGCAGACCAGGGTGAGGCTGCTGGCCTTGCAGTTGAGGTCGTATTTTGCGAGATCGGTCTTAACGGGCGCACAGGCGCAGACGGCGAGCGCCGCCAGGATGATGATTCTGGTTTTCATTGATTTATGGTTTGGAGAAAAGGCTCATGGCCTCATCGAGGCTAAGGGCTTCGGATATGTCGTAGCCGCCGTTGCGGGTGCGGCACAGCGAGCCCAGGAAGGCGCCGCTGCCGAGGGCCTCGCCGAGGTCGCGGGCCAGGGCACGGATGTAGGTGCCCTTGGAGCAATCGACCTGCACCAGGGCGTGCTTCAGCGGCACTCCGCGCACGTCGGCCACGTTGATCCGGCCGTTGCCCTGGCCCGCCTCCACCGGCTCCGGAGCCTCGAAGTGCTCGTCGAAGCGTAGTAGCTCCAGGCCGTAAATGTTGATGCGTGACGACTGCAGCACGTCGCCGGGGTCGAAGGCCTCGCCGCGCTCCCTGGCCTCCCGGAGCAGGCGGCGTGCGGTCTCGTACGCGCGAACCCCGTCCACCGACTTGGCGCTGAAGAGCGGTGCCACCTGCATCTGCTCGCCCACGAAAGAGGGGAGTGCCGCCCGAAGGGATTCCTCGGTCACGCCGTCGAGCGGGCAGATGCGGTCAACCGGTTTCTCGAGGTCGTACGATGGGGTAACGGCGCCGAAGCACACTCCGGCGTGATACTGCTTGGCGGACGCCTGCAACTCCTCGGCCCGACGCGTCGCAGGTCCGATGCAGACCAGCAGGATGCCGGTTGCCAGCGGGTCCAACGTGCCGGCGTGGCCCACCTTCAGGTTCTTCTTGCCGAAGTGCCTGCACGCGGCCCACTTTATCTTGCGCACGAGGTCCGCAGACGTCCACCGGTACGGCTTGTCCACCGGCAGCACGATGCCGTCGGGGTAGTCTGCGATGTTTCTGGATAAGAGATTCTTCACTTCGTTCAGAATGACAGGCGGAGGCAGGATGATTTAATTGTCATCCTGAGGGAGCCGGAGGCGACCGAAGGATCTAATGACAGACGGGAATTTTCTCGATCCTGCGGGCGTGGCGGCCGCCGGCGAACTCGGTGTTCAGCCATTCGCGGACCATCGACACGCACATACGGTAGGAGGCGAAGCGGGCCGGCATCACCAGCACGTTGGCCAGGTTGTGCTCCTTCACCAGGTGGGCGATGGCGGTGTTCCAGGCCAGGCCTGCGCGTATGCCCTGATGCTTGTTGAGGGTGATGGCCATTCCGTTGCCGGTTCCGCAGATGGCGATGCCCTTGTCCACCTTGCCGCTCTCAACGGCTTCCGCGAGAGGGTGCGCGAAGTCGGCGTAGTCGCAGGAGTCCTCCGTGTCGGTGCCGAAGTTCACCACCTTGTGACCCTTGCCTTCCAGGTACTTGATAAGCTTGAACTTATATTCCACGCCAGCGTGGTCGTTGCAGATTCCTATGGTCATAATTCTTCCTTTATGTTGTACGAATTGCGTTCGGGGGCGGAACGGGATATCATCTCTCCCAGCAGGCCGGCCAGGAAGAGCATCACGCCGAGCACCACGGCCAGCAGCGCCAGGTAGAACAGCGGCTGGTCGGTGACGGGGCGGAACTTCATCCCCTGCGCCTGCAGCACGAGCTTCTGGATAATAATCCAGACGGTGATTACGAAGCCGACCAGGAACATAAAGAGGCCGCTGTAGCCGANNTTCTTGCCGAAGGTGCTGAGGAACCACAGGCTCTGGAGGTCCAGGAAGCCGTTCACGAAGCGCTCCATACCGAATTTACTGCTGCCGTATTTGCGCTTCTGATGGTGCACCTCCTTCTCGCCGATGCGGGTAAAGCCGGCGTTCTTGGCAAGGTAGGGGATGTAGCGGTGCATCTCGCCATATACCTCCACGTTTTTCACTACCTCGTTGCGGTAGGCCTTTAGCCCGCAGTTCATATCGTGCAGTTTGATTCCGGTGATGCGGCGGGCGGTGGCGTTGTAGAGTTTGGAGGGGAGATTCTTGGTGAGGGCGTTGTCCTTGCGGTGCTTCTTCCAGCCGCTCACGAGGTCGTAGCCGTCTTCCGTTATCATCCGGCGCATCTCGGGAATCTCGGCGGGGTCGTCCTGCAGGTCTGCGTCCATCGTGAAGACCACGTCGCCCTTGGCGCGAGCGAAGCCGCAGAAGAGGGCGGCCGACTTGCCGTAGTTGCGGCGGAAGCGCACCCCGTGCACATTGGGATCCTTAGCGGAGAGCTCGCGTATGCAGTCCCACGAGCCGTCGTTGCTGCCGTCGTCTATCATCAGTATTTCGTAGCTCCAGCCGTTCTCCTTCATCACGGTGGCTATGCGCTCGTGGAGCTCCGGCAGCGACTCCCGCTCATTGTACAGCGGTACGATTACGGAAATATCCATAAACTATTGGTCTTCAGTAGGTTGTTCGAAAGGGTTGCGGGACGGGATGTTGCGGGAGAAGATGCCGGCCAGTATGGTTCCGAAGAGCCAGCACCAGACCAGGTTCACAAAGAACATAATCGTAGGCAGACGGGGAATCAGTTCCTGCAGGCTAACGAGTTGGTCTTCCGTGAGCATACCTTCGTAAAGCTGCATTGCCGCGGCCATGGAATCCTCGAACATATCGGGCTGGATGAACAGCATCCAGGCCAGCGAGAATCCCGCGTAAATCAGTGCGGAGAGCAGGGCGGTGGCGGTGCCGAACCGGAAGCTGTCGCTGTTGGTTACGCTGTCGTCTGCTGCGAACTTCTGCATAAAGACCTTCATCAGGCGTATGCAGAGCACGAGTTTTGCGGCCCAGAGGAGTATGTCCGCTACGTTTATTACTGCGGCCAGCGCACCCGATGACTGTATCTTGGTCATCAGGGCGTTGAGGACCATATAGACTATGGAAATCAGTCCGAGGACGAGCCCGCTGCGGGCAGCCTCGTTCCAGAGGCCCTTATTTGCGTTCACATTTTCGTTCATAGCACAAATATAGATATTTTTTATAACTTTGCAGGTTGCAAATATAATCTATTGTATGTTGACTATTGCATTTACCGACGGAACCGTACGTCCCTGGGACGATGACGAGGCGAAACACATCTTCTGGCATTCTTCCGCACACCTTATGGCAGAGGCCCTCGAGGCCCTGTACCCCGGTGTCAAGTTCGGCGTTGGACCTGCCGTAGAGACAGGTTTCTACTACGACGTCGACCTCGGAGACGCCCAGATAAGCGAGGCTGACCTCAAGAAGATCGAAGACAAGATGATAGAACTGGCGCGCACCAAGGAGACCTTCGAGCGCACCGAGGTGTCCAAGGAAGACGCCATCAAGTACTTCACCGAGAAGGGCGACCCCTACAAGCTGGAACTCATCCGCGACCTCGAGGACGGTACCATCACATTCTATAAGAACGGCTGTTTCACCGACCTGTGCCGCGGCCCTCACGTAAAGCACGTGGACGATATCAAGGCAGTGAAGCTCACCGCCATAGCCGGTGCCTACTGGAAGGGCGACCAGAACCGCCAGCAGCTCACCCGCATCTATGGCGTCACCTTCCCCAAGAAGAGCATGCTCGACGAGTACCTGCAGATGGTCGAGGAAGCCAAGAAGCGCGACCACCGCAAACTCGGCAAGGAGATGGAACTCTTTACCTTCTCCGCCCGCGTCGGCCTCGGCCTGCCCCTGTGGCTGCCCCGCGGCGCCGTCATGCGCAACATCCTCGAGAACTTCCTGCGCCAGAAGCAGGCCGAGCTGGGCTACCTGCCGGTAGTCACCCCGCACATCGGCAGCAAGGAACTCTATGTGACTTCCGGCCATTATGCCAAGTACGGAAAGGATTCCTTCCAGCCCATACAGACCCCTCAGGAGGGCGAGGTTTATATGCTCAAGCCTATGAACTGCCCCCACCACTGCGAGATTTTCCGCAGCTCTCCCCGTTCCTACAGGGACCTGCCGCTCCGCTTTGCCGAGTTCGGCACCGTGTACCGTTACGAGCAGAGCGGTGAGCTCCACGGACTTACTCGCGTCCGCGGCTTTACCCAGGACGACGCCCACCTGTTCTGCCGTCCCGACCAGTTGCAGGAGGAATTCGAGAAGGTTATCGACCTTATCCTCTACGTGTTCAAGACGCTCAAGATGACGGACTATATGGCCCAGATCTCCCTCCGCGACCCCAAGAACACCGAGAAGTACATCGGCTCCGACGAGCACTGGGATATGGCGGAGAAGGCCATCATCGAGGCTGCAGAGAAGAAAGGTCTCAAGACCGTGGTAGAGCTCGGCGAGGCTGCATTCTACGGCCCCAAGCTCGACTTTATGGTGAAGGA
>DBYB01000056.1:0-727 GCA_002309995.1 Bacteroidales bacterium UBA1197 | reverse complement strand
AACCTGCCCGAGCGCTTCGACCTCGAATATGTCGGCTCCGACGGCAGCAAGCAGCGCCCCGTGATGATTCACCGCGCCCCCTTCGGCTCTCTGGAGAGATTCACCGCCGTGGTGCTCGAGCACACCGCCGGACACCTCCCCGTATGGCTCTCTCCCGAGCAGGTCAAAGTGCTGCCAATCAGCGAAAAATACGCCGATTATGCAGAAAAAGTTTGTAATTTGCTGAAAAATTCCGATATTCGCGCCTCCATAGACTCTCGTAATGAGACACTTGGCAAGAGAATCCGCGAGATTTCCCTGTTGCGCGTGCCTGTAATTGCGATAGTCGGTGAAAAAGAAGCAACCGACGGCACCGTCTCCGTAAGAAGGGAGGGTGTCGATCAGGGTGCCATGAACGTTGAACAGTTTATAGAGTACATTAAAGCAGCGGTAGCTGAAGAATTAGCTTGATGGCAGGACCATACAGACCCAAGCCGACCTACAAACCAGGTGGTCGCCGTCCGGACCCTCGCGGCCAGAAAAAGGACGAGAACGAACTCAACATCAACGGGCAGATAACTGCTCCGCAGGTGCGTCTAGTGGGAGAGAACATCCCCGAGCCCGGCATCTGGCCCATCGCGAAGGCGATGGCTCTTGCCGACCAGCTTGAGCTCGACCTGGTGGAAATCAGCGCCAAGGCCGACCCGCCCGTGTGCAAGATCCTGGATTACCAGAAGTACCTGTACCA
>DBYB01000048.1 GCA_002309995.1 Bacteroidales bacterium UBA1197 | reverse complement strand
CGGCTCTCGAACATCTTCTGGTGAATCAGCACGCTGCCACGGCACTGCACGGCCGTGACGAGCATCACCGACAGGAGGTCGGGGGTGAGGCCGGGCCACGGGGCGTCGGCGATGGTCATAATGGAGCCGTCGATGAAGGATTCGATGATGTAGCTGTCCTGAGCGGGGATGAAGATGTCGTCGCCGCGCTGCTCCAGGCGGATTCCCAGGCGTCGGAAGCACTCCGGAATGATGCCGAGTTCCTTATAATGAACGTTGGTGATGGTAAGCTCGCTCTGGTTGATGGCCGCCATTCCGATGAAGGAGCCGACCTCGATCATATCGGGCAGGACGGTGTGCCCGGCCCCGTGGAGTTCGTCCACTCCGGTAATGGTCAGCAGGTTGGAACCGATGCCCTCAATCTTGGCCCCCATGGCCACGAGGAGCTTGCAGAGCTGCTGCACGTAGGGCTCACAGGCGGAGTTATAAATAGTAGTAACTCCCTTGGCGAGGGTTGCGGCCATCACAATGTTGGCCGTACCCGTAACGGAGGCCTCGTCCAGCAGCATATAGTTGCCGGCAAGGCGGCCGTTCGAAGTGAGCTTGTAGGCGCGGCGGGTGGTATCGTATGAGCAGTCAGCACCGAGCTTGATGAAGCCGTCGATATGCGTATCAACCCTGCGGCGTCCAATCTTGTCGCCGCCCGGTTTGGGGAACCAGGCCTGGCCGAATCGGGCCAGCAGCGGACCCACGACCATCACGGAGCCACGGAGGCGGGCGCACTTCTCTACAAACTCCGCGCTGGAGATATAGAACTCATTAATTCGGGATGCCGTGAAGGAGTACTTGCCCTTGCTGTGACGCTCGACCTTCACGCCCATACCCTCCAGCAGGGAGATGAGGTTGCGAATATCCAGGATGTCCGGGATATTGTCGATGGTGACGGTCTCCGAGGTCAGCAGAATCGCGCTGATGACCTCCAGGGCTTCGTTTTTTGCCCCCTGAGGAGCAATGCTGCCACTCAGCCGGTGGCCTCCTTCTACGATAAATGAGCTCATACTTCTACAAAAATAACGATTTTTTACGCTTTTTCGCAGACGAAATCGAAGAAGGTCTGAATATCTTTACGATTCTCAAGGCGGGCCGCATAGACCTGGTTGCCCAGGGCGTCGGCAAGTGCGTCCGGCATACGCTGGCACATACAGATTCCAAGCGCAGGGTCGGCGGCGGAATACGCTCCGGAGCCGTAGCGGGCAAGGATTTCCTCGTGCGAACGGGCGTAGCGATAGCAGTCGCGGCGGCTGGCATAGGCGCAGAAATACTGCTCGCCGGCGCCCTTGCGCCTCTCGTTGAAGACCACCATATCCGCCCATATCTGGAACACGTCGGTGCTGTGCGCGAAGTTCATCAGGTCGGGGGTATATCCGCCCGCGGGACGCATATTCACCTCAAGCCCCACGAAATCGCCCTTCTTTCCCAGACCCTCGCGGTCGCGGTCGAGCTTGAAGAACTCCAGATGCACGAAACGGCTCTTCACGCCGAACGCCTTCACGGTGCGACGGCCGAGTTTCTTCAGTGCAGCCGGCACGTCCTTCTCTATCCAATAGCAGGAATCGAGGTTGCCGTGAACGATATCCATAATGGGGGTAGGATAAACGCCCATCGACTCGAACAGCGGCTCTGCGTTGGAATCATATATGGCATCGTATGAGGTCAGCAGGCCCGTGACGAACTCCTCAACAACGAACGCCCCATAGTTGGAGGCGTGGTCGGAGAACCAGGCGCGGAGCTCATCATCGGAGTTCATCTTGAAGGTGCCGCTTGCACCCACGCCGTTGTCGGGCTTGGCGATAATCGGATAACCGGTCTTGCGCGTGAAGGCAAGCACCTTGTCCAGCCCCTCTGCGGCCTTGATCTGCCTCGCGGTAGGAACTCCGCCGAGCGCATAGTACTTCTTCATCTCGGACTTCTCCTTGATAGCGCTGATATGGTCTGTATGGAGGCCGGTGGTCACGTTGAAGTCTGTCCTGAGGCGGGCGTCCTGCTCCAGCCAATATTCGTTGTTGGACTCAATCCAGTCTATATGGCCATAGCGGTGTGCGAACCACGCCACTGCGCGGTACACCTCGTCGTAATCCTCCAGGTTGCGGACCTGATAATAGTCGGTCAGCGCCCAGCGCAGCTCTTCGTTAAGGTTGCCGAAAGGAGTGTCGGCAATGCCGAGAACGTTCACTCCGTTACGCTTGAGAGCGGCGCAGAAGTGGCTGTAGGTCTGAGGGAAGTGAGGAGAAATGAAGACTACGTTCATAAAGCTATATGTTTGATTTTCATTGCATATCTGACGCATAGCGCCGTTGGAAATCTCCCAGGCCGTGCCGTGGAGCGTTTCGCGTCCGTCCTTGCAGAGGATATATCCTCCGTCGGGGAAGGTATAAAAGGAGTGTCTCCAGCTGTCGTGGAAGACCACGTCCTCAAAGAGCCTGCGTCCGTCTATTATAAAATTGCGCACCTGGTGATAGTGCGGAACTATCTGTAGCCTGGTGAGCCCGAGGCCGCGCAGCCAGCGCTTGTACGAACCGTCCGCCGCCTCGCCTGGCATCTCAGGGTGGGAATACACGATGTCGGCGCAGTTCATACTGCCGGCGCTGCATCCCATCACCAGGCCGTCGAAGCCCTGAAGGAGTTCCTTCAGCCCAATCTCGTGGATGAACCTGTTCTGCGTTGGCACGTGCCCGCCGCAGAGGACCACCCAGTCGGCCCGGCGCACCAGTTCCGCTGCCTGCCCGCAATTGCGACGATCCAGCATCACAATGTCCCGGGGCTCGATGCCGGAATTGCGCACGCAGGCCGTCATTCCTTCCAGCACGCTGTCGGTAAACGCCACGTCATCTGGCGCAGCGCTTACCATAAGCACCCTGGGCCTCTCTGGCAATTCTGCCTTTACGGTGGCCAGGAAGCCGTTATCTTCCGTGAACCTGTCCTCGCCGTAACGCGTAGGACTGCCGGTAAGGATGAGAGTCACTATTCTTTAACCGTGGAGGCGAGGAAAAGTTCGTCCATCTGCACCTGGTCGATCTTCGAAGGAGAGTCGATCATCACGTCGCGGCCCTGGTTGTTCTTCGGGAAGGCGATGTAGTCGCGGATGGTCTCCTGGCCGCCGAACAGTGCGCACACGCGGTCGAAGCCGAAGGCGAGACCTCCGTGAGGCGGGGCGCCGAACTTGAAGGCGTTGATGATGAAGCCGAATTTGTATTCAGCCTCCCCGGGACCGATGCCGAGCACCTCGAACATACGCTTCTGCATATCGGCGTTATGGATACGGATGGAGCCGCCGCCGAGCTCGGTGCCGTTGAGCACGAAGTCGTAGGCGTTTGCGCAAACGCGCTCCAGATCCTCTTTCTTATCGGAATAGAACCACTTCTCGTGCTCCGGCTTGGGAGCGGTGAAGGGGTGATGCATTGCGTAGAAGCGGCCGTCCTCCTCGCTCCATTCGAGCAGAGGGAAGTCCACGATCCAGAGGGGTGCGAACACGTGAGGGTCCCTGAGGCCCAGACGGTTGCCCATCTCGATACGGAGCACGCCGAGGCGGTTCTGCGTCTTGCGCATATCGCCGCACATCACCAGCAGCAGGTCGCCAGTAGCGGCACCGCAAGCGTCGGCAACGGCCTTCAACTGCTCGGGAGTGTAGAACTTATCTACCGAAGACTTAATAGAACCATCAGAATTCAGCTTCACGTACACCAGCCCTGCGGCACCCACCTGCGGACGCTTGACCCACTCGGTGAGCTCGTCCAGCTGCTTGCGGGTATATTCCGCAGCGCCCGGGACGGCGATTGCGCCCACGTAGGCGGCATTGTCAAACACGCTGAAGCCGCAGCCCTGCACGAGCGGCGTAATCTCGTGGATTTCCATTCCGAAACGCACGTCGGGCTTGTCGGAACCGTACTTGTCCATAGCCTCGTACCAGCTCATACGGGGGAGCGGGTTGGGGATGTCAACGCCGAGAGCGTTCTTGAACATCTGCCGCATCATACCCTCGAATGTATTGAGCACGTCGTCCTGCTCCACGAAGCTCATCTCGCAGTCGATCTGGGTAAACTCGGGCTGACGGTCGGCGCGCAGGTCTTCGTCNNTCGCGGAAGCAGCGCACGATCTGGAAGTAACGGTCGTAACCGGCCACCATCAGCAGCTGCTTGAAGGTCTGCGGGCTCTGCGGGAGGGCGTAGAAGGTGCCGGGATTCATACGGGAAGGCACCACGAAGTCGCGCGCTCCCTCGGGAGTCGATTTGATGAGGTACGGAGTCTCGATCTCCATAAATCCCTGGCCGTCGAGGTAGGTGCGGATCTCCTGGGCCAGACGGTGACGCAGCGCGAGCGCCCTCTGGAGGGGCGGACGGCGCAGGTCGAGGTAACGGTAGCGGGCGCGAAGGTCCTCGCCGCCGTCGGAGTTCTCCTCGATGGTGAACGGAGGTACCGCTGACTCGTTCAGTATATTGATACCCAATACTTTAATCTCTATGTCACCGGTGGGAATCCTGGAGTTCCTGCTCTCGCGCTCGAGCACCTCGCCATCAACCTGGATAACAAATTCGCGGCCCAGGGAAGCGGCCTTCTCCAACAGTTCGGGGGCGGCGTCGGCCTCTATGACCAGTTGCGTGACGCCATAACGGTCGCGCAGGTCGATGAATGTCATTCCGCCGAGTTTACGGGATTTCTGCACCCATCCCGCCAGGGTGACTTTCTTGCCTTTGTCGGCTATGCGGAGCTCTCCGCAAGTGTGGGTTCTGTACATATACGTAGCAAATTCAGAATTGCAAATTTAATAAAATATCTATATTTGCACGATTATACATTACAGAATTATGGCAGGAGACGATTTTCAGATACTGGCCGATACCGTAGAAGACGGCGTGCGCCACATTACCGCCGCTCCAAGCGCGCTGGTCTGCTCGAAGCTCATCAACTTCGATCTCATCGACGGCAAGATATACAATCTCAAATACCTGAGGGGCTGTCACGGCAACCTCCAGGCAATAGGCTCCCTTCTGGAAGGAGCCACGGTTGATTTTGCCCTGGAGAGACTTAGCGGCATCAACTGCAACGGCCGGGGCACATCCTGCACCGACCAGTTGACCCGCATCCTGCGTCAGGTCTTGAAAAAGACCGAAGAAGAATAATTACAGCGCCCCGAGGGCGGAGAGTACCTGCGACATAAACTCACGGGTGCTTGCGGAGGCAGGCACCAGCGGCAGGCGCATCAAGTCGGAGCACAAGCCCATCAGGGAAAGCGCAGCCTTGACCGGGATGGGGTTGGACTCCACGAAACAGGCCTTGTACAGGGGTTTGAGGGCCTCGTCGAGAGCCCCGGCATCTTCCCAGCGGCCGTCGATGGCGGCGTGGGTCATATCAGACACCTTACCCGGCAGCACATTGGAAGCCACGGAGATAACTCCCCTGGCACCCACTTTCATCATTTCCAGCGTCAGGTCGTCATCTCCGCTGAGGACCATAAAGTCCGACGGAGCCTCGGCCACTATCTGCCTGGCCTGCTCCAACTTTCCGGAAGCCTCCTTGATTCCCACTATCCCCGGCACTTCGCGGGCAATGCGCACGGCCGTCTCCGGCAGCATATTCACTCCGGTACGCCCGGGCACGTTGTACATCACAACGGGCTTGGTGCTCTCTGCTGCTATAGCCTTGAAATATTGATACATACCCTCCTGCGTGGGCTTGTTGTAGAAAGGTACGACCACTAGCCAGGCATCGGCCGCAGTGCCCTCCAGCAGATGCATATTCGCAAGGGTTCCAGGTACGGAATTGCTGCCGCATCCTACCAGCAGCGGCAGGCCGGAAGCACAGTCGTGCGTAATGTCCAGCAGCGCCACCCTCTCCATAGGGTCGAGCGTGGGGGTCTCTGCCGTAGTGCCAAGCGGCACGAGGAAGTCAACGCCTTCGGCAACCTGTCTTGCGACCAGTTCGCCATAAGCCTCATAATCCACCTCTCCGTCTTCCAGGAAAGGAGTCACCAGTGCGGTTCCGCACCCTTTGAGTTCGGGAATCTTCATATCAGTCAAGTGTCACTATGGTTACGCCGGAACCTCCGATGCGCACGTCTTCGTCGCATACGCGCGCCACGCCCGGAATGGTCCGCAGATACTTCTGTATTTCTTCGTGAAGCACGCCGGTGCCCTTGCCGTGGATGATGCGCACTTCCCCGACGCTCAGCATTATGGCGTCGTCGATGTAATGCGTCACGATATCCATGGCGTCGGCCAGGCGCTGACCCCGGATGTCGAGCTCGGGGCGGAAATTGAGCTTGCGGGCGCTGATATTCGCATCGACCCGCTGCACAACTGGCGTGAATGCCTTGCGCGACAGCTCACGGAATTCGTTGGATGAGATGCGCTGCAGGCCGTCGGCCTTCATAGTGCTGGAGATATTGCCCACGGAGATGGTGACGGTCTTGCCGTTCACGCGCGTTACCTCGCCCACCAGCCCGTTGCTAAGCACCTTCACTTTCTCGCCCACCTTGAAGGGCTCAGTCTTAGGAGCCGGGGGCTGAGGGGCCGCGGCTTCTTTCTTGCGCCGCTGCTCCAGTTTGCCGAGTTTGCGGTCGATATACTCCTCGCGGGCCTTCTGCTGCTTGGTCTTGCGTGCCTCCAGGGCCCCTATGAAGCCCTGCAGCTCGGCGCGTGCAGCCTTGGTCTGCTCCTTGTCTGCCTGCGACTCCTTGATTACCCTGATGGTCTTCTCGACCTGCGCCCCCGCGCCGCGGACTATCTGCTCGGCCTCCTTGCGGGCCTCGTCGAGTATGCCCTTGCGCTCGCGGCGTATCTCTTCCAGCTCCTGCTGATAGCGCTCCGTCAGGCCCTCCAGGGTCTTGTCGGTATGTTTTATCTTCTGTAGCTTCTCGTCCAGCTGGCGGCGGTTGCGGGCAATCTTGCGCAGGTTGCGCTCTATGCCCACGAACTCCTCGCCGGCCCGCGCCTCGGCATCCTTCACTATGCTCTCCGGCAGACGCATCTTGCGCGCCAGCTCGAAGGCGAAGGAGTTGCCCGGCAGGCCGATTTCCAGGGCGAACAGGGGAGCGATCTTCGAAGAATCGTACAGCATTGCGCCGTTGACCACGTGCGTATCGGCCCCGGAAGCATACAGCTTGAGGTTGGTGTAGTGGGTGGTTATCACGCCCCACACGCCCCTGCGGTCGATTTCCGCCAATATTGCCTCGGCGATGGAGCCACCGGCCGCCGGTTCAGTGCCCGCGCCGAATTCGTCAATCAGCACCAGCGTGCGATCGTCGGCTTCCGCCAGCATTTCGCGCATATCGGACAGGAAGGAACTGTATGTACTGAGGTCGTTCTCCAGCGACTGGTCGTCGCCGATGCTCACGGCAATACGGTCGAATACCGGCAGTTCGGAGGTCTCGGAGGTGGGGATGAGCATACCCCACTGGAACATATACTGCAGCAGGCCGGCGGTCTTGAGGCACACGCTCTTGCCTCCGGCGTTGGGACCGGAGATCAGCAGAATGCGCTTGCCGGGCGTGAGGGTGATGGTAAGCGGCACGATGGCCTTTCCCTCGCGGTGCAGGGCCCTTTCGAGCAGGGGGTGGCGCGCCTTGCGAAGGTGTACGCTGCCGTCTTTAGAGAGCACCGGCATTCCGGCGATGAAGTCCAGGGCCGTCTGTGCCTTGGCCATTATGAAGTCAAGTTCGCCGATGAAGGTGGCGCTGTCCAGCACTTCCGGCAGATAGGGTCGCAGGAACACGGTGAACTCCCGAAGGATGCGGGCAATCTCGCGCGTCTGGGCGAACTGCAGCTCGCTGATTTCGTTCTCCAGTTCGAGGATTTCCGCGGGCTCGATGTAGGTGGTCTTGCCGGTGGCCGACTCGTCGAACACGAAACCGCCGAGTTTGCGCTTGCTGGCGGTGTTCACGGGGATTAGGAACTTGCCGTCGCGCATCGCCACCGAGGCCTCCGGGTCCACGATTCCGGCCGCCTGGGCCTGTTTGAGTATGGCCGCCGCCCGCTTGGAGATAGCGCCCTCCTTCTCCCTTATGCTGCGGCGAATGTTGAACAGTTCGTCGGAGGCGGAGTCCTTGATGTCGCCGTAGCGGTCGAGGATGCCGTCGATGCGGCGGAGTATCTCAGGGAACGTGGTAACAGGCTTGCTAAGGGCCGTCAGGCGCGGGTAGATGCCGTCCTTGATGCCCCCGAAGAAGTTGGTGACGCGGCGGGTGGTATCCAGGAGCGTGCGGAGTTTCGCAAGGCTAAGGGCGTCGATGCTGCTGCCCTCCTTGCGCAGGGGCTCCAGGAACGGATGCCCGTCGATGTATCCGGCAGTCGGGAAACTGTCCTCGAAAAGCAGGATGAGGCGCATCTCGTCCGTGAGCTGGAGGCGCTTGATTATGGTCTCCGCCGACGTGGAGAACTGCTCCGACGCCACTCTGGCGGCCGCATAGTCGGTCTTGCACTTGTCGGAGATTATCCCGCGTATCCTGTCGAATCCAAGTTTGGCTTCCAGCCTCTCGCTGCTCATAGGTTGCCGAGTTTAAGTTTGAGGACGTTGGGATTGTCGATATGGGTGACGTTGCCGCCCTCCACGAAACTGATGCCGCCGGTTTCCTCCGACACCACTATCACTGCGGCGTCGCACTGCTCGCTGATGCCCAGGGCCGCCTTGTGGCGCATACCGAAGGAAGCCGGGATGTCGAGCCTGTCGGTAATCGGAAGGGTGCAGCGGGCCGCTACGATGCGGTCACCGCCTATGACCATAGCTCCGTCGTGCAGGGGGGAGTTCTTGAAGAAGATGTTCATGATGAGCCGCTGGCTCACCTTGGCGTCGATGGTGTCGCCCGTGCCGATTATGCTCTCAAGGTTATCCCTGCGGCGAATCAGGATGAGCGCGCCTGTCCTTGCGGCCGCCATCTGCTCCACCGCCAGCACCGTCTCGGAGACGGTCTCGGAGTTCATCCCCTCCGCCTTGTGGCTTTGCATCAACCTGCGCACCAGGTTGTTGTTGCCGGCAGTGCGGCCTATGTTGTTCAGGAAGCGGCGGATTTCCGGCTGGAAGATGATGATGATGGCGATGGCACCCACGTCGAGGATGGCGCCAAGCAGGGCGGAAGTCATCTTCATATTCACTGCCATAGCCAGCACGCGCATCAGGAACAACATTATGATGGCGACGAATATATTCATTGCCGACGAACCGCGTATCCAGCGGAAAATCACGTAGATAACCGCAGCTACGAGGATTATGTCGATCAAGTCGATCAGAGAGAAATGCAGAAATTCCATACAGACTGCAAAAATACTGAATTATCCGATATGCTCCACTTCCGGGCTCAGGCTCACGCCGAATTTCTGGTGCACGCCGGCGATTATGCGGCGCTCCAGTTCGAGCACGTCTTCCGGGCTGGCGTGGCCGCTTGCGTTCACGATGACCAGCGGCTGCTTGTCATATACGGCCGCACCGCCCTCTTTGGCACCCTTGAAGCCGCACTGGTCTATGAGCCAGGCGGCGGGCACCTTGATGAAGCCGCCATCGAGCACGTAGTGAGGTACGATGCGCGAGCCGGCGATTTCCGCGATGCGGGCAAACTCGAGGGCGCTGACGACGGGGTTCTTGAAGAAGGAACCGGCGCTGCCGATTTCCTCCGGGTCGGGGAGTTTCTGACGGCGAATGGCGATGACCGCCTCGCGCACCTTCTGCGGCGAGGACGCGTCGATGCCCTCCAGACCCTTGTAGCCAAGCCTGGGGCCGGCCGAGCGGGATACCTTGAGCAAGACCGAAGTTATCACATAGCGGTCCGATGCCTCCTTGAACATTGATTCGCGGTAGCCGTAGCGGCATTCGGCGGCGGTAAACTTGCATTTCTTGCGCTCCTGAAGGTCGAAGCACGACACCCCGCTCACCAGATCCTTGAACTCTACGCCGTATGCACCTATGTTCTGAACGGCGGCGGCACCCGCCTCCCCGGGGATGAGCGAAAGGTTCTCCGCTCCCCAGAGGCCGTGGCCGCATAGTTCCTCAACCAGTTTGTCCCACACCACTCCGGAACCGACGATAACGGGCACCTCGTCGAAGCCCATATCCACGTATTTTACATGCCTGATTGCGGAATGGAGTATGGTGCCCGGGAAGTCGCCGGTAAACAGCAGGTTGGAGCCTCCGCCCATATGTTTGATGGGCTTGGGGAGGCTGTCGAAGTCGAGGCTTGCAAGCTCCTCAACGCTTTCGTATTCTATGTGTTTGGCGCACCGTACCTTCATCCGGAAGGTGTTCAGGCCGCTTAAATCGTAATTATCCTCTATTCTCATATTTTGACAAATATAACAAAAAATGTTGCTATATTTGTTCAGATTAGATATAGTTATGATAGTTCTGAAATTCGGCGGTTCTTCGGTGGCCAGTGCAACGGCCATGTCGCGTGTGCTTGATATTGTGGAGCAGGCCGCCGCAAAAGACAGAGTCGTACTCATCAGTTCCGCCATAAGCGGGTGCACCGACGCCCTCATCCAGATAGGCAAGGCAGAGGATCCCGAGCATATGATCAACTCCCTCCGGGACCGTCACATCGCCATAATAAACCGGCTTTTCACCGGCACCGAAAGGGCCGAGGCCATCGCCGACTGCCGCAATATATTCACCGAGATACGGTGTATCCCGCCAGTAATAGAAGCCTTCGGCGAATTGCTATCGACCCGAATCCTGGCACGCAAGCTGGCCTGCGAAGGGGTCAAGGTGAAGTGGCTCGATTCGCGCGACCTCGTGCGCACCGCCCCCGGCAGCGGCTCGGCCGGCGGCCCCGTGGACCTGGAATTCACTTACGCCGCAATCCGCGACGCCATTGCCGCCAGCCCCAACGCCAAGGTGTTCGTGGCTCCCGGATTTATTGCGCGTGACACCAACGGAGCCGTCACCACCCTCGGACGCGGCGGCTCCGACTACACCGCATCCCTGTACGCAGCGGCCCTGCAGGCAGACGACTTGCAGATTTGGACCGACGTGCCCGGTATAATGACCGCCAACCCCAAGGTGGCGCCAGCCGCACGCACGATTCCGGAAATCAGCTACCGCGCCGCCTTCGATATGGCCCGCCACGGCGCCAAGGTGCTTTACGCGCCCGCCGTGGAGCCCGCTATGCGCTGCGGTATCGCCATCGGCATACGCAACACCTTCGACCCGGCGAATCCCGGCACGGTCATCAGCGACCGCAGGGCAGTCGTGCGCGAGTGGAAGGGCGTGTCGTCGCTGGATGATCCCGATGGATGCACCACCCACATCTGCCTCACCGGAGAGGGCCCTTCAGCGGGAGATGCAGCAGCAGCCCGCCGCATCAGCACGGCCCTGCGCGACGCCGGCATACAGCCGCTCGGCGAGGTGAACTGCGACGACGGCGACAACTGCTTCATCAAGGTACGCACGAACGTGGCCCGGAATGCCGTGGCCGCCATCCACCGGGAGTTCTTCGAAGAGCGGGCCCTCTCCACAATAGAGGTCTATGTTGCCGGATACGGCGCTGTGGGCAAGGCCCTCAAAGCCATAGTCGACGGTTGCGAGGGGCAGTTCCCGGCTGCCGGCAAGCGAGTGGTAATCAAGGAGATATCGAGCGACCACGGGTTCGCGGAGCACGTTCTGCAGAAGGCACGCAGCCGCAGTGTCTTCGTGGACTGCACCGACAGCGTGGACATCTGGAAACATTTCGTGCAGATGCTGCAGGCCGGCATCAACATAGTGTGCTCCAACCGCCGCTCGCTGGCCATCCCGTTCGTGGATTATGCCGCCATCAAGGCCGCCGCCGCGCAGAACGGCTGCTTCTTCCGCTACGACACCACCGTTGGCAACGCCCTCCCGATACTCCAGTCGATTTCCGACGGGGCCGGGATTGGAGACGGCGTTACTCAGATCGAGGCCGTGGTCTCCTGCACCCTCAACTACATCATCACGCACTACCACGCAGGGCAGGGAGATTCATTCGCCACGCTGATACGGCGCGCACAGGCCGAAGGGCTTACGGAGCCCGACCCGCGATTCGACCTCGGCGGCCGGGACGTGCTGCGCAAGTTGCTCATACTGTCCCGCGAGGCCGGCGTGCCGCTGGAGGAGAAGGATGTAAAGATATCACCTATGCTCGGGCCGGAGTATTTCGAGGGAGGCGTGGAGGATTTCTACCGCCTGCTCGATGCAAACGAAGACAAGTTCGCTCAGCGCGAGAAGGAACTTAAGGCCAAGGGGCTGCGGCAGCGCTTCGTGGCCACTATGAAACGGGACGCCACCGGCAGCAAGGCGGAAATCAGTATGCAGCTGGTCGGCATCGACAGTCCGTTCTACTGGATAGACGGCACCGAGAACGTGACCGTAATCCACAGTGAAGAATCTTATCCATTGGTAATCAAAGGTTCCGGTGAAGGCGCGCACCTTGCCGCCAGCGGAATCATCAGAAATATCCTGCAATGAAGATAATTATAAGCGGTTATGGCCGTATGGGCCATATGGTAGAAGAAGTGGTGCGCCGGAAGGGGCTGGAGCTGGCCGGATGCACGGAAGACGTTTGTTCCCTGGACCCCGGGCTCGCTAAGGAGTGCGTCTGCATAGACTTCACGACTCCTGCGGCCTTCCGGGCCAATTTCAAATGGATTGCGGAGCACTTCAAGGCGGCCGTTGTTGGCACAACAGGTTGGGAAGACATAGCCGGCGAAGTGGCTGCGGCCTTCGTGGCCGCCGGCACGCCGATGATTCATTCGTCCAACTTCTCCATAGGCGTAAACGCGGTTTATGCGGCCCTGGAAAAGGTCTCCGACATACTCAAGGGGAACGGATACACGCCCCACATCGAGGAAACGCATCATATCCACAAACTGGACGCGCCCAGCGGCACCGCAAAGAGTATGGCGTCCATAGTCGCCGCGCATCTGGGCGAGATGCCTGGAATCGATTCCATCCGTGAGGGCGAGGTTCCGGGCACGCATGTTGTGGAATTCAAGTCCGGGGTTGATCTGATCAAGATTTCCCACGAAGCCTTCTCCCGTATGGGCTTCGCCGAGGGGGCCGTGGTGGCCGCCCAAATGACCGAAGGACTCACGGGAGTTCATACATTTAAAGAACTGATTATAAAATGAATAAGTATCTGGAAAGGCGCAACCGCCTGCGCGGCCTGATGGCCGGAGAAAAGGGCCTGGTGATATTCCTTGGCAACGTGGACTCAGCAGCCCAGTACAGGGATAACGCGTACAAATGGCGCCAGGACAGCAACTGGCTGTACTTCTACGGCATAGACGAGCCGCGCTTCGCTGCGGTGATGGACCTGGAGTCAGGTTCCGAGACCGTTTATGCCGACGATTACGAGATAGACGACATCATCTGGACAGGACCTATGCCTTCCGTGGCCTCGCTTGCCGCCGGAGCAGGGGTTTCCTGCAGCGCCCCTTACGCCGCTTTCGACCGCGATGTGGCGGCGGCGATTGCCTCCGGCCGGCAGGTGCACTGGCTGCCCGTCTCCCGCTGGTATAACGCCGTGAAAATCGGTGCGCTTGTGGGAATCGCCCCGGGCGACTGCTACAGCGTGGGCAAGAAAGGCTGCCCGTATGCCTCCGAGGCACTCGTGCGCGCCGTCGTCAAGATGCGTCTGGTGAAGGATGCAGATGAAATCGCCCTGCTGGACAGCGTGGCGGAAATCGGTTACGCAATGCATACGGCCGCACGCAAGGGCATACGCCTGGGCCGCATCGAACAGGAGATTGTTGGCGATATGGAGGGCGTAACGCTATCATACGGCTGGGGTACGTCGTTCGCGACCATATTAACCCAGCACGGGGAGATTTTCCACTGCCACTCGCACGCCTGCCCGGTGGAGCCGGGGCGCCTGCTGCTGGTTGATGCCGGAGCCGAGAGCAACGAGCACTATGCCTCCGACCACACCCGCACCTACCCGACCGGCGGCCGCTTCACTCCCAAGCAGCGTGATATCTATCAGATTGTGTATGAATGCAATGAACTTGCGTTCAGCCTGACGGCGCCGGGCGTTGCCTACCGCGACGTGCATATCGCCCAGGCGCGCCATATGCTGGACCGCCTCGGGCAGCTGGGGCTCGTGCGCGGCGACCTCGACGAGATGGTGGCCGACGGCATCGCCGGCCTGTTTATGCCGCACGGACTCGGGCACAATATGGGCCTTGATGTGCACGATATGGAAGACCTCGGTGAGAACCTGGTGGGCTACGACGACGACCAGCAGCGCTCCGGCCAGCTCGGCCTCGGCAGCCTGCGAATGGCGCGCCGCCTGACTCCGGGCAACGTGATTACGGACGAACCGGGCATCTACTTCATCCCGGCGCTGATCGCCCAGTGGAAAGAGGCAGGCACCGACGGTGGCAGGGTATGTTACGACAAACTTGAGGAATATCTCGACTTCGGCGGCATAAGGCTGGAGGACGACGTGCTGGTGACGCACGACGGCGCCCGCAGGCTCGGCTCCAGGCGTTTGCCGATCGCGCCGGACGATGTTGAACAGGCAATGGCGGAGGACTAGCATATGGGACTTTTGGATGGAAAAATAGCGTTGGTGACCGGAGGATCCAGGGGGATCGGCCTCACCATCGTGCGCCGCTTCCTCGAGGAGGGCGCGGCGGTGGCATTCACCTGCAGGCATCTGCCCGAAGGGCTTCTGGAGGAGCTCGGTGAACTCGGGACGGTATGCGCATTCGAGACAGACGCGATGGACTTCGACGGGGCGCACGAGGTGGTGGCCAAGGTGATGGAGCGCTTCGGGCGCATAGACGTGCTGATGAACAATGCCGGCATCAACCGCGACACCATAATGATGCGTATGGACGAGGAGACCTGGGACGCGGTGATTGCCAACAACCTCAAGTCGGCGTTCAACTACACCCAGGCGGTGAGCGGGATTATGGCCCGCCAGCGCAGCGGCAGCATCATCTATATGGGCTCTTCCGCCGGACTGCACGGTAATATCGGGCAGGCCAATTATGCCGCATCCAAGGGCGGGCTCGTGGGGCTCGCCAAGTCGGTGGCCAAGGAACTCGGCAGCCGCGGAGTGCGGGCCAACGTGCTGGCGCCGGGCTTCATCGATGCCGGACTGCTGGATTCGATGAGTCAGAAAGTCAAGGATTACTGGCTGAATTACATACCGTTGCATCGCTGGGGCACAAAGGAAGAGGTGGCCGGAGTGGCCCTATTTCTGGCCAGCGACCTTTCTACTTATGTAACTTCTCAGGTGATAGACTGTTGCGGAGGGCTTACGAGCTGATACACAATGGACCCTCGCCTGACCGGACTTGACTTGAAAACTTTTTTGCTCTCGGCTTCGGACCTTCTGATGCCGAGGGTTTGTATTTGTTGCGGACGCCAGTTGCTCGCTGGCGAAAGGCATCTGTGCAGCACGTGCCTGGCTGACCTGCCGCTCACTCACTACGAGAATATGGTGCATAACCCTATGGCCGACAAGTTCAACGCGGCCGTGGAGGCTACGGGCTATGAGCGGGCGGCGGCGCTGTTTTATTATTCCGGTGATTATAAGAAGATTACGCAGGCGCTGAAGTACAATAGGAACTTTGGCGTCGGAAGGTTCTTTGCGCGGATGCTCGGCGAGCGGCTGGCCGCAGCGGGGTTCAAGGCCGATCTGGTCTGCCCCGTGCCGTTGCACTGGGCGCGGCGCTTCCGGCGCGGCTACAACCAGGCGGAGATTATCGGGCGCGAGGTGGCGCGGGCGCTGGGGGCAGGTTATGCGACGGCGCTGCTGCGCCGTTGCAGGCGAACCGAATCGCAGACGGCGCTGAGCGCCGAGGAGCGCGCCCGCAACACCGCCGGGGCCTTCGCGGTGCGCGGCTGGGGAGTCCGCAAGGCCGGTACTCTGGAAAGCATCCTGCTTATAGACGACGTTTTCACCACCGGAGCCACGGTGGCAGCGTGCGCCGCCGCCCTGCGCGCCGCCTACGGCCCGCAGGTACGCATCAGCGTGGCAACCCTCGCCTTTGCGGGAGAATGAGTCATCGTTGATGGAAAATCATTATATTTACAACATATAATTATCGCGATATGAAACGTCTTCTTCTTGGCCTTGGCCTGCTGTGGGCCGTTCTGGCCTCCGCGCAGGAGAGGGAATACCTCTGGCCCTCCACATCCGTAATGCCTGATTATCAGGAACATCAGATAGCAGCAATGCTGAATAAGGCCAAGGCGCCCGACTTCGTGCCGGCAGAGAACCGCGTCGCCTTCCTGGAGTGGTACGACGCGCCCGAGCACCCCAACGGCGGCTGTATGATCCTGATTTCCGGCGGGTCGTACAAAAACTGCTGCGACATCAAGCCGGTGGCCCAGTGGCGCAAGACCTTTACGGAACTGGGCTTCCAGTGCGTCAACCTGGTGTACCGTACGCCCCGCCCGAACGGCATTCCTATCTATCAGACCGCCTGGGAAGACGGCCAGCGGGCAGTGAGGATGGTGCGCAGCGAGGCTGCCAAGAGGGGATTCAACCCGGAGAAAATAGGCACCGTTTCGATGTCGGCCGGCAGCCACCTGGCGCTTATGCTGGCAACAAGCTCGCTCACGCAGGCTTACGCCCCCATCGACAAACTGGACGAACTCCCCTGCCACGTTAACTGGGCCGTGGTGCACGCACCGGCATACGTCACCACAGACGGCGAGACGGGCACGCGCGCAACACGGGACGGATATGGGACAGATGTGAGCATCAGCCAGTGCTTCCGCTTCGACTCCAACACCTGCCCGATGGTGCTGCTGCACGGCGGCCTGGACCCTTATACTCCCAACGGCTCAACCCTGGTGTACCGGCAACTCCGGCGGATGGGTGTGCCGGCCGAGGTGCATCTGTATCCCGACAAGGGACACGCCGTGCTGGGCCTCGACAGGGCGGTGGAGTTTATGAGGCAGATGGGGTTCATCGGGCCGGTCGAGCCTGAAGAGGCGCTGATGGACAGATACGCGTCAGACGATGCTCGCGCGTCGTACAGCAAGGAGCCGCTGTGGCCGGAGGGCAAGACTCCCGATTTTCGTGAGAGCCAGTGCGAGCCGTACCTGGAGTGGCACTTCCCCAAGGAACTGAAGACCAAGGCGATACAGATAATCTACTCCGGCGGCGGTTATACCCGCAACGACCCCGACGGCTTTGAGGTTGCCCCCGCGAGGCGCTACCTCAACGAGAAGGGAATGACTGTGGTGACGATGAAGTACCGCACGCCGCGCCCGGAGGGCCTCTCGAAGCACACCACCGCCTGGCAGGACCTGCAGAGGGCGGTTCGCATTGTGCGCAGCAAGGCGACCGAGTACGGTCTCGACCCCGACCGCATCGGCATAATGGGCGGCTCTGCAGGCGGACACCTCACGCTGATGGGCGCCACCTCCGCCCGCCACCAGTCGTATCTGCCGATAGATGACCTTGATAAACTGCCCTGCAACGTACAGTGGGGCGTGGCCATATACCCTGCCTACGCGCTCACGGACGGCGCTGACGGGCACAACACCGGCGGCGGCAATGCAGACGAAGCCGTGCTCGTGCCGGAGTTCTCCTTCGACCTCGATACCGCCCCCCTGCTGATGGTCCACGGCGACGCGGACGTTTACGCCTCGATGGCTTCAGTGAAAATATGGGAAAAACAGCGCGCAATGGGCGTGCAGAGCGAGGTCCACACCCTCGCCAAGCGCCCGCACTGCTTCCAGAAGAAGGCCTCCCCGGGCACCGGCAGCTACACTTATCTGGACCGAATCTGGGAATTCCTCACGGCCAAAGGTTTCAACGAATAAATAATTTTGCAGATTATCCGAAAAGCCGTATATTTGCAGTCCCGTTTGACAGAACGTGGTGTGATTGGAGAGGTGGGTGAGTGGCTGAAACCACCGGTTTGCTAAACCGACGTACGGGTCATTCCGTACCACGAGTTCGAATCTCGTCCTCTCCGCGCAATGCAATCAAAGGAAGGCGCCGCACGAAAGTGCGGCGTTTTTGTTTATGGGCGCAGCCGTCGTGAGCGGAAACAGTTCAGAAAGAGGGTGACGACGCCGGTGTTGATGAGATCGACGAACATGGCGCCGTCGTAATCCTTCCCGAGCAGCGGGAAGGCGATAAATAATGGATCCGCAGTTGTATTTGTCAAAGTAGCCCCAAAACATCGGCCGGAAGGAGGGAATTACCCTGGTCTTCTTCCGGGCGAGTTTTAGTAAATAGTTTGATTAATATTGTTTTACCTTGGGCAAATGGGAGGCTTCGGGCAATCTTTTCCAGCTGCCGCGTCAGAAGACGTCCGTTTTCGCCGGTGGACCATTTACACTCTCCAATGAGGATGGTCTTACCGTCGGTGGACTCTGCAACCACGTCCAGCTCTACATCGCGAGGTTTTTCCTCTCCTTCAATAAGCACTTTCCCCCACCATCTGGAGGCTTTGCCGAAAACAATTCCGTCAATTCTGTTTCCGGATACCGCATCCCGGCACAGGTGCTCCCACCAGTATCCTATATGTGAGGTTAGATTATTGGATAGAGCTTCCTCTATCGGCAGTCTACGGTCCATCTCAATAAAAGAGCGGTTTGCCGGAACAAACCTGTAGTAGAAACTGAGGAAAGGGTCGGCTATCTGATACAAGCTTCTTTTACTTGTTTTGGGCGATTCTCCAAAAGGAATATCTTTTTCCAAATAACCCAAATCCAACAGTTTGGCCAATGGGCGCGAAAGGTTTGTGGCTGGTTCGTTACACCTTGATGCTATCTCTGAAAGCCGATGGATACCATTGCCCACAATGGACATGATGGTTGCTGTCTTCACCGGATCTCTTATGTCGTCCCGGAAAAGATGAAGCGGTTCCTCATACAGCGCTCCAAGATTGGAAAAAATGTGAGTGTCAATGGCTTCTTTAAGGCTGGAACAATCCTCTCTAAGCTTCCAGTAACGCGGTACGCCTCCCCACACGGCATAGTTCTCCACTGTCTCCTGCGCATTCAGATTCAAAGCTTCCGACAGGAAAGGTGCTGCTATCGGCCTCATATTGAAATCGGAATCATCTCTGCCAAACAGGGGAGATGACTCATCGTGAGACAGGTCATACATCATTTGCTGAGAGGAACCGCAAAGGACTAAATTGTATTTCAACGGGTCCTTATCATCATCCAGCAGGCCCTGGACAATGGATGGCAGCGCCGGTGTATTCTCCACAAGATATGGAAACTCATCCAAACAAACAGTTATTGGCTCTGTTACCCTATGATTGATTGCTTTCAATAGCGCCTTCCAATCTAGGTAAACGGCATCGGCAAACCCCGGGAATCTCCTGCTGATAACTTGTGAACACACTAGCATTTGATTAGGCTCGGCCGTTCTATCGGCCTCGTAGTATATGTCGCTTTCCTTCAAAACCTTACCTATCAGTGCCGACTTCCCTATCCTGCGGCGTCCCCTGACGATGACAAACCTGGGCGAACCACTGTTAAGGAGCTCACGCAGCCGCTGCTGCTCTTTCTTTCTGTCAACAAATTCCATGTCTATTAATTATGCGATACAAACATAATGTTTATATAGCATAATTCCAAATAATAATGAATAAAATGGTGTGTTTTTAGTTCAAAATTGACGCGCCGTGGTAAGAAGAACACAGAATAACGGAATGAATCGCAATTACATCAGCGTAATGGCAATTCATTGGCCGCAAATTGATGAGGACCTGAGTTTTGAAGGAATGTTTCTCATTCAGGCCTGTGTGAAAGGGCTCTTACAGAAGATGCCATCTGCTACATAGGATAGGCAATTACTAACATTTTTTACTAACAAGAATACTAACAAAATCGCTTAATACAGTTAACGACCGCCCGGGACAGACTCAGACGGTCTTTTTTTTGTAAATTATTATAAATCAGGACGATTTGTGATGCGTTAATACATCTTGAAAAACCTCCATTCGCCCTCGGCCCTACACGTTACCCCCGCCCCAAACCCCTCCCCTCGGGGGCGTGGCTTAGTCGCTCCATTATTTGCCCCGCTACCCGCGGGGACCCAGTCCGCTACGTTCTTCGAACCAACATGTTGCTCACGTAAAAGTAGACACG
>DBYB01000017.1 GCA_002309995.1 Bacteroidales bacterium UBA1197 | reverse complement strand
AGGGAATGGAGTTCTTCTATACGCCAAAGGGAGATTTCCTTGAGGTACTCCGGATCGGCCAGGACAAAGTCCAGGGCATCTTTGTGATTGAGGAGCATTACGGCTTCTTCCTTCGTCTTGCCGGAGGCGGTCTGCTTCTCTTTCAGGAGTTTTTCGGTCTCCAGAAGGGAGTAGGTGTTCCCTTCGATCTGGGATGACTTCCAGCTGAGGTCGATGCCCAGACGCTCCATCTCTTTGCGGTACTCATTAGGGGTAATACCTTCCAGGTTTCGGGTAAACTGGGCCTGCAGGGCAACAAGACGATCTTTCTCCTCAGCCGAGAAAAGATCTACTTTGGGGAGGATGTTGTTGATCAGGTCGAAGTTGAAGCTGGCTTGAACTGTGCGTTCATCCGTTTCCTTCTGGAAATATGTATCAATGTCCAGAGGCATTGTTACATGAGCCTGCGGGGACACGCTGTATCGCGTGGCGCGACCCCGGCCGGAGACAATGACGGAGCCTGCCTCCACCAGCGAGGCAAGGATGCGCTTGACCGTAGCGGGGCTTTCCGTAAGGTTCATTCCGGACTCAATCTCGCTTCTGGAGGAGGCAGGATGATAGTGCAGGAACTGGAGTATTTCGTTTTCTCTGGTCATGGTTCGTTCGATTTACGGCTCAAGTATAAGAAAATACGGCTCATTTTCCAAATATTTGAGCCGAAAAAATGCAATATTGGCGAAGTATTGAGCCGAAAACGGTATAAATCTGGAATCTCTCTTCGGTGGTGAAAACAAAAGCTTTATTATTTGCACTTGTTGCCGCACTGGCACTTGTTTGCACAGCCGTTTCCTGCCAGAAGCAGGGCGGTGGAAATGGCGTTTATGGTTGCTCTGTGTCCGGTGAATCCTACACGGAACTGAGAGAGCTGGCCGACGAGATGCACTCGGCCGTCAAAAATGCTGTCGGCACCGTTTCCGAGCGCAGCAGCGCCAACGATTCCAAGGCCATCAACGCTGCTCAGGCCGTTGTGGATTCCAAGAGCACCAAACCCGAAGGAAAAATTATCCTGTACTTTGCCCCCAGCACGCGGATCGGTGAACCCGACGCTGAGAAGATTATCTTAAAGACCTGGCAATTCTAAGCCAGACTATAGGACTACACACGACTCGATTTCGTTCTTGCTCCCATCGGCATTGGTGCCCAGCACCTGGTCGTTCAGCGGCATGCCGCAACTTTGACTGAATATCAAAGAAAACTTTGTATTTTTGTGATATGAGTCAGATTCAGTTCAATAAGGCAGCGAACGTGGCGGGGAGTTACGACGTGGTGGTGTGCGGAGGAGGGCCGGCGGGGTTCGTGGCGGCGATTGCGGCGGCGAGGAGCGGCGCGCTCACGGCGCTGGTGGAGCAGTACGGGTTCCTCGGTGGGATGGCAACTGCGGGCATAGTGGCGCCGCTCAGCGTATTCACATACAACGGCAAAAAGGTAATCGGAGGCATCCCGTGGGAGTTCTGCGAGCGCCTGCAGGAGATGGGCGGAGGGCTGATAGAGCAGCCGCTGGGCAACGTGGCCTTCGAGCCGGAACTATACAAACTCTGCTGCCAGCGTATGGTGCTGGAGGCGGGTGTTGACCTGTATATGCACTCCTATCTTTGCGGCTGCCAAACGGAAAAAGGCCGTATCGATGCCATCTTCATCGACAACAAAAACGGCACGGAGGCCCTGAAAGCCAAGGTTTTCATCGACTGCACCGGAGACGCCGACCTGGCCTGGTTTGCCGGCGTTCCTATGCAGCCCGGCGAGGGGCGCCCGCTCCAGCCGCTTTCGACATACTTTGTGCTGAGCGGGGTTGACACTTCCACGCCCCGTATGCAGCAGGCTATGCATCACAACCGGCAGGGCGTCAACTGTCATTGCGAAGAAATACGGGAAGAACTCCTTAAGCACCGCGAAGAATGGGGTGTACCCGAGTTCGGCGGGCCGTGGTTCTGCACTACCCTGCAGCCCGGCGTCGTAACCGTGAATATGACGCGCACCGCCGCCGACGCCACCGACAACCGTGACTACACCCGCGCCGAGTGCGAACTCCGCGAGCAGGCGTTCCGAATGGCCGGCGTGCTGAAGGAGCATTTCGAAGAATTCAGAAACAGCTACGTGAGCGCGGTGGCAGTGCAGGCCGGCATCAGAGAAACCCGTCGCATCGTAGGCGCGCACACCATAAGCGCGGAAGAATACGTAAACGCGTTCCGGTATCCCGACAGCGTCTCGCGCGGCGCGCACCCCATCGACATACACGTAGCGCACGGCGCATCGCAGAACATAACGTTCCTCAAATCACCAGCTTACGTGCCCTATCGCGCGCTCTACGCCCCCGGCTTCTGCAACCTGCTGACGGCCGGCCGATGTATCAGCGCAGACAAGACCGCGTTCGCATCGCTCCGCGTGCAAGCCTCCTGCATGGGCACGGGGCAGGCGGCTGGAGTTGCGGCCGCACTGGCTGCAGAAGCAGGCTCAACGGTCGACGGCATCGACATAAACGCGCTCCAGGCACGCCTGCGCGAGCTTGGGGCAGTACTGGACGATTAAGCACCGGCGCTATGGGAACCATCGACCTCATCGTTATCGTACTCTACTTCGCCGGACTGGTGGGCGTCAGCCTTCTGATGAGCCGCCGCATCAAGAATTCGGAAGATATGTTCATCGCCGGACGCAACTCCTCGTGGTGGCTCTCCGGCGTATCGTCTTATATGACCATCTTCTCCGCCAGCACCTTCGTAGTGTGGGGTGGGGTGGCGTACAAATCTGGGCTGGTGGCGGTGACGACCGCCATTATGCTGGGCTTCTCGTCACTCATCGTAAGCCGCTGGATAGCAGGACGATGGCGCCGGCTCCGCATAAAGTCGCCAGGGGAATACCTGACGGTGCGCTTCGGGCACAGGACTCTGAGTTTCTACACCGTTGCAGGAATCGTGGGACGCGGGATGCATACCGCCGTGGCCCTATACGCCGTGGCCGTGGTGACCTGCGCGCTCATTCAGGTGCCGGACGGCAGCATACTGGCCTCAACCGGGCTTCCGGGCGATTCCGCTGCGGGCAACCTCAGCATCTGGTGGGCCCTGGCGATACTGGGCGGAATCACGCTGGCCTACACAATCGCCGGCGGCTTCCTGGCGGTGCTGATGACCGATTTCGTGCAGTTCGGCGTGCTGCTGAGCGTAGTGGTGTTTATGGTGCCGCTGTCTCTGCACGCAGTCGGCGGCCCGGCGGCGTTCCTGGAGAAAGCGGGCGCCATCCCGGGCTTCTTCTCCCCTACCTCGCCCACCTACAGCTGGATATGGCTCGTCCTTTGGATGTGCCTGCACGTGGCGATGATAGGCGGCGACTGGCCGTTCGTACAACGCTACATAAGCGTACCGACCGTGAAGGACGCCCGAAAGAGCACGGCGCTCATCGGAGTGCTGTACCTGATGACGCCGCTCATCTGGTATCTGCCTGCGATGGCCTACCGCACGCTGGTGCCCGGGCCCGGGATGGATGTTGACCCCGCAGCAATGACGCAGCTCGGCGAGGGGGCGTACGTGAGTATGAGCAAGACGGTGCTGATGACGGGAATGGTTGGGATGATGCTGGCGGCGATGCTCTCGGCCACCCTGAGCAACGTCTCCGGCACGCTGAACGTTTACGCGAACGTATATACGTACGAAATATGGGGACGGAGGAAGCGGCACGAAGGAGCCTCAGAGCGCGAGAGGATACGCGCCGGGCGCCTTTTCACTCTTATATTCGGCCTGATAATCATAGGGATAGCGATGCTGGTGCCGCTGGCCGGCGGGGCCGAAAAGGTTGTGGTGATGGTTATCACGATGGTGCTCTGCCCGCTGTATATCCCCTCCATCTGGGGACTTTTCTCGAAGAGGCTGAACGGCAACCGGCTGATGCTGGCGATGCTGGTGAGCTGGGTCGCAGGGTTCACGGCCAGGTTCACGATACCCTACGAGGTGCTGAGCCCCAGCCTGATAGAGTCGCTGTCGGGATTTGCGGTGCCGGTGCTGATACTGGGCGCGATGGAGCTGTGGTGCAAGGCGCACGGCATCAGATGCGAGGGCAGCGCCGCACTGGAGAAGCACGTTGATCCGAATGCGGAGAAGGAGCCGACGGAGGACGCGCGGATTGCTACGCGGAAGTACTCTTATCTGGCCATCAACTGCTTCTGCATCACCCTGGCCGCCATCGCCGTGCTGCTTCTGGCGCTGCTGCTGGCAGGCGATCCGCGAACGCTGGAGGTAAAAGGAATCGTTCTGGGATTCCTCTCCGCCATTTCTGCGCTGATTTTTGCATACATTATCTACAGAATAGTCAAACGATGAAGAAATTGATATGTCTAGCGCTGCTGGCAGCGGTTACTGCTACGGCGGCGGCACAAGGATTCGGCGGCCTGCAGCTTAATCCCGACTGTTATGAGTTCCTGGTGAAGGAGGGGCGCGGCCGTGCCCAGCAGGGACTGGAGATCAGCGGCCGATACATCTTCTCGCTGGAAGACGGCGGTCACGTGAACGTGTACGATTACAAGACCAGGGACCCGGAGCCGATAGGAGGCTTCGACCTGGCGTCTTCCGGGCGCGACAATCACGCCAACAACGCCGAATTCGGAATCGAGAAGAAACGCGGGGCGTCCTTCCCTCTTATGTATATTTCCAACGGTAAGGTCGGTTCCGATATCGAATGGACCTGCTTCGTGGAAAGCATCAGCTGGCGAGGCAAACGCTTCAGTTCCGAGCTCGTGCAGACCATCACGCTGGACGTGAACGGATTCGCAGAAGCCGGAGTGGAGCCCATTTTCGGTGCTCCCAGTTGGTTGATAGATCGCGAGCGCAAGGCTCTGTGGGTATTCTCAGCACACCAGCGTACAACGCCGAAGGTAACTCTACGGGCTGAGGACAACTTCTATATCGCGTACAAGTTCCGCATCCCTGCACTTGCCGAGGGGCCTATGGTCAAACTCGGAATCGAAGACCTGCAGGCAAGCGTGGTCTTCCCTTTCGAGACCTGGTTCACCCAGGCCGGCTGTATGCAGGACGGAAAGATTTACTACTGCTTCGGAGTCGGACAACTGGATCCCGGGCAGAGGCCTTCGAGGATAAGGGTTTACGATACCGACAGCGGCACAATCTGCGCCAAATACAACCTCAACGAAGAGATTCCCTACGAGATGGAAGACCTCGTGATAAAGGACGGCTGGATATTCGTAAACACCAATACAAATCCCAAACGCGGGCAGGGAAATCCGGTGATTTACAAACTTTCTCTGCCGCGCTAAAATTTGTTTGGCGGTATAAAAATTTATTTATACCTTTGCAGTCCCTATTCCGTTCCGGCGGATTCAGGATTGAGTTGGTGGGTTCGTATAAC
>DBYB01000014.1 GCA_002309995.1 Bacteroidales bacterium UBA1197 | reverse complement strand
AGGAGCGATATAGAGGTTGCAGTTGGTTTCGGGGACTTTGATTTCATCTGAGACAGAAGCTCCTTTGTTGATGGAGACCCAGACTTTGTCGGGATTTTCCTGAGTAGCAGCCCTCTTGACCTCGAGTTTAGCGATAGGCTTGTTAATTTCAATGCTGACCTTTTTGTCGCTGGTATTGACTTTGTTGTCAGGTATATCGACATTCACCGGTCCGTTAACGGGCGCGTTGAGTACGAGGCTACCTCCGGAAACAGTAACATTGCTGGAGATTGTAATTGTATTGTGAATCACCAGAGTAGAGACGTTGGTATAGGAGCCCACGCTTCCAATGGTGGTGGTGGTTCCTGAAGTACCTGTAAGTTCTACGTGGGACTCAGGGAGGTTGATGTCGAGAGTATTAACTGTCCCGAGAGCCTGGAGATAGACGTTGGCGGGATGCTCGGCAGTAGGATCGGAAGAGTACTTGAGATTGATAGTACCGTCAGTCTCGTGCATCTGTACGTAGATGTTGCTGGTGGTGTTGGGCATAAAGACGTCACCGCTGAAGGAGGTAGGGGTAACGATGATGTTGGTGGAGCCCTCGCCGCCGCCGCCGACAGTGACCATATAGGTCAGGGCGGGCATCTTCTTCATATGGGCACGTTCTACGCGATTGTTGGCGGAGCTGTTGAATTCCCAGAGGGTTGTATTTTCGGAATTCTTAACGGCGAAGCCAATCTGATATGTACCGACAGGTACAGGGATGAAGAACACCATATCGGAGGCTTCTGCAAGCGTAGCGAAGTTGATCGTGATGGCGTTTTCGCCCTCGGCGTAAGAATCAGAAGTGTAAATTACGGGATACTCTTCGTTGTTCTCCTCGACGGTTTCAACTACGAATGAGCCGTTGATTTTCTTGTTGGTGGTGAAAACGAGCTTGCTGGCAGTAGCAGGAACATTGCAAAGGGTGAGACGGAAGAGACCGCCAACGTTCTTGAAGTCTATGGAGCTGGCTCCGTCCGCAAAACCGCGAGCTACCATAATGTTGTCGGCCTGCATAGTAAGGGCGACATCAGGATTGGCAGCCGAAGTGCCAGCCCAGGAAATGGAAGCGGGGATTCCGAGAGTCAGGGTGCTGGTTCCGGAATTGTACTCAGGCACAATGGTTTTGGGGAATACGGCCGCGGTGGAAATCCTCCGGCCCTGGAAAGTAGTGGCGGAAAAGTAAGCGTTGTCGAACCTGGGACCGGAATTCTCATACCCGGTTACGATATCGAGCGTATTCCAGACACTGGTATTGGAGAGAACCTTGATCCCATCACCTTCTGACCAGGTGAATGCACCAGCGTCGCTGATATCGGACTTGGTGAGGTTGTTCTCAAAGGAAGCGCCGACTGTGATAGCAGCGGAGTCCAGCCCGGGGACGGACTCGACCTCGACTTCTACTACTTGGCATGCTGCAAACAGCATTGCAACGGCAGCGATTGAAAAGAATTTCTTTAACATAATATAATACATTTAATGATTAATCAGTTGAAAAAGAGAAAGTTGAACAATTCTACCACTGTCCATCTTCATACTGCATATCTTCTCCTGTCGAACCAGGTTCGGGCTTAACGTTAGAACCCTGCAGGACAACACGCCTGAGCCTCAACACAACGAGGTTGGTTGAGGGTGCTTCGTAAACGAATTTCATTGTTTTCATGATTTTATATTTTTTAATTACACAATTATCTTAATCTACGCAATATCGGGCAAAGTTAGATATTATTTCATAATCCGCAAAATATTACCGATATTTGTTAAATGAAGAAAAATGGAAATGACGACGCTGTAAACGGCCTGAAAGTACTGGGACTGCCTGAAATATATACACTTATCGACAGCTCTACGAGGCTGCCGGCGCTGAGTGAGGGCGGAGCGTGCTTCATCTTCACGGAGCGGGGTTTTGCCGATGAGGCGCTGGACTGGCACTTGCAGAGGATGCGGAACTGGTATGTGATAGCCATCGAGCAGAAGAACATATACCCATTCCTGGGGAGTGAGTTCTACAACAACGGGGCGCACTTCGTCATCATAGACGACGGGCAGGAGGGTAAGGAGACCCGGAGCCCGGAGGAGTTGGTCCCGAGGCCCGACTTCTCAGCTGTTAATGAACTAAACACCCCCGTGACCAATCCCGACTACGTACGGGCGCTGACGATGCTGCAGCAGGAGCTGAACTGGCGGGTGAAGTACGACGGGAAGCGGGAGACGCTCCGGGCGTATGAAGACAATATGATACGCGAATTCGGGCGTGCCCGCTTTCTGGTGCCGTTCAAGACCAACGGTAAGCCGGAACTCACAGGGCGCTTTGATCCGGGCGATGAGATTAAACTGGCCTCCATTACAAACGAAGAGGGCCGCAAGGCGCTGCCGGTCTTCTCCGACTGGGACCAGTTCTCGATGAGCTACGACCCGCAGGAGTGGAAAGGATGGGTGATAAAGGCGGAGGAACTGCCGGACCTGCCGGTCGAGACGGTGGTGCTGAATCCTGCGACGCTGGCGTTCGCGATGAGCAAGCAGTTCCTCGGGCAGATGATGAAGATATACCGGGAGGAGATGTCGGACGACGGCAAGGCCGGCCCCGGCGGCCCGGAGGAATACCCCATACCGCTGAAAGGCGGCAGCCTGCGCGAGCGCATCGAGGAGATGATCGACATCGCCGGCTGTCACGGGACCCTGAAGTTCGACATCAGCGAGATCCGCAAACTCTACGCGAGCGCAGGGGTTACCATCCATCCGGAGGCGGAGAAGTTCCTGATGCGAAATGCCTACCTGTTCAGCCAGCTCTCCCCCGGGTTCGGGAGCGAGGAAGAAGACCTGAAGTTCGTGTTCGAGACCTTCGACCAGCTGGAAGCGACGGAGAGGCTGCCGCGCCTACAGGAAGCGGCCGCCCACTGCCGGTCCGTAGAGCGCAAAACCGGCTGCAAAGTTACGCCCTTCGGGTTCATCGGCTTCGGTAACTCCGTGCAGACAATATATACAGGTGAATGCGGGCGCCTGTACGCACTCGCGCGCACGCGAAAAATTATCTGGCTGGAGGTTGCAGAGGTTGCGACCTACGATTCGCTCGTGGATTTGCTCGAGCACGAGCTGGAGGGGCATCTGCCAGTGGGACTAGATGACTGAAGAACCATTGTCACGAAATCCACCACAAACCCTCCACATGGAGCTCGTGACACGAAAAAGGCCGTTTTGGGCGGATTACCCGTCACGAAATCAATGTAGAGCCGCTGTGGTGGATTTCGTGACAGCGGGTCAAGCCCGGAATGAGGGAGAAGAGGCGCTACGACAGACGGTGCGTAAGGCGCAGCCGTCGCAGGAAGCAGAACCGAGCCTGCGACGCCTATGTAGCATAAAACCGACAGCAAGGGCTGCCAGGGCCAGAACTACGCCGAGAACTATCCAGGAAGCGAGATTCATAGCACGCCGAAAATCATAATAACAACGTCAAGAAATATCCAGGAGGCGAGGTTCATAGGCGGCGGGGATCATAAGAACAGCAAGGCCAAACGATAAGCCCCGAAGGCGACGAGCCAGGCCACAACACACTGGAAGACAATCATAAAGACAGCCCATTTGCCGCCGAGTTCGCGCTTGACGGCTGCGATCGCTGCAACACAGGGAGTGTAAAGCAGGCTGAAAACCAGCATAGGCACGGCCGAGGCAACGGTCAGCGAGCCCAGCACGCCCAGAACTTCCATCGTGGACACCACGCTCTCCTTGGCGAGGAAGCCGGAAATGAAAGCGGTGACGATGCGCCAGTCGCCGAGCCCAAGCGGGGCGAACAGCGGCGCAAGGAGCCCGGCCACCCACGCGAGCATACTCCCCTCCCCGTTCTCCACCATATTGAACCGGAAATCGAAAGTCTGAAGGAACCAAATCACCAGCGTGGCAATGAAAATAACGGTAAACGCACGCTGCAGGAAGTCCTTGGTCTTGTCCCACAGCAGATGGCCCACATTGCGCATCTGAGGCAGACGGTAGTTGGGCAGTTCCATCACGAACGGCGCCGCATCGGACTTGCCGTCGATGTGCTTACCCGCCAGCGCTACCAGCACGCCGATGAATATCGAAAGCAGGTACATACACGCCAGCACCAGGCCGCCGTGCCCAGGGAAGAAGGCGCTGCTGAGGAAGGCGTATATGGGCAATTTGGCCGAACAGCTCATAAAGGGCGTGAGCAGGATTGTCCTGCGGCGGTCGCGGGCCGACGGCAGTGTGCGCGAAGCCATCACACCGGGTACGGAGCACCCGAGACCGATGAGCAGCGGCACGATACTCCGCCCCGAAAGGCCCAACTTGCGCAGGAAGCTGTCGCTCACGTAGGCCACGCGAGCCATATATCCGCTGTCTTCCAGCAGCGACAGGAAGAAGAACAGCACCACGATGACCGGCACGAAACTGCACACCGAGCCTACTCCCCCGAACACGGCGTCCACCACCAGCGACTGCACCGCCGGGCTAACCTCCCACCGGGCCAGCAGACCGCCTACCAGCGCCCCGAGGCCCTGTATCCCGCTGTCGAGCAGCTCCTGCAGGGGCGCTCCTATCACGTCGATAGTCAGCCAAATAACGAGGGCCATAACGGCCACGAAGATGGGCAGCGCCGTCCAGCGGCCGGTGAGCACCTTATCGATGCGGCGGCTGCGGCCGTACTCCTTGCTCTCGCGGGGCTTGACAACCGTCTGCTCGCAGAGCTTGCCGATAAAGGTGTATCGCATATCGGCGATGGCGGCGGCACGGTCGAGTCCGCGTTCGCGCTCCATCGTAACTATAATCTGCTCAATGGCTTCCCGCTCTTCGGGCGTGAGCTTGAGGGCCTTCTCCACCCAGTCGTCGCCCTCGATGAGCTTGGTGGCGGCGAAGCGGGCGGGGATGCCTGCGGCGGCAGCGTGGTCTTCGATAAGATGGATGACGCTGTGCAGGCAGCGGTGTACCGCACCGCCGTGGTCGTCCTTGCCGCAGAAGTCGTTGCGGCCGGGGGCCTCCTGGTAGCGCGCCACGTGTATGGCGTGCTCGACCAGTTCATCGATGCCCTCGTTGCGCGCGGCGGAGATACCCAGCACCGGGATGCCGAGTATGCGCTCCATCTCATTGATGCGGATGGAGCCGCCGTTCCCGCGAACCTCATCCATCATATTGAGCGCCAGCACCATAGGCACGCCCAACTCCATCAGCTGGAGTGTGAGGTAGAGGTTGCGCTCGATGTTGCTGGCATCGACTATATTGATGAGGCCCCTGGTGCCGGGCTCGAGGATGAACTCGCGCGAGACCAGTTCCTCCGCCGTGTAAGGCGAGAGCGAATAGATGCCGGGGAGGTCGGTGATGACGGAATCGGGATGACCTTTGATGACGCCTTCCTTGCGGTCCACCGTGACGCCGGGGAAGTTGCCGACGTGCTGGTTGGAGCCGGTGAGCACGTTGAACAACGTGGTCTTGCCGCAGTTCTGCTGGCCTGCGAGCGCGAATACCAGCTTCGTGCCCTTGGGGAGGGCGTTCTCGTGGTCCTTGGAGTGATACTTACCGCCCTCGCCGAGGCCCGGGTGGGCGTTGTGGTCGTGCAGCCAGGCGTTACGACCGTGATCGGAGGAGTCGTCGGCGCCATCCAAGGCTTCCGGGGCCTCCGAGCCTTCGGGTTCACGTATCTGTATTCCGGCAGCGTCTTCCTTGCGTATGGTGAGGGCGTAGCCGCGCACCTTCAGCTGAATCGGGTCGCCCAGAGGGGCGCGGCCGACCACTTTTATCTCCGTTCCCGGAGTCAGGCCCATATCGAGAAGGTGCATCCTTGCAGCTCCTTCGCCATTGACCTTTACTATAACGGCCTTGCGGCCTGTATCGAGTCTGTCGAGTGTTTCCATATTTCAGAATTCAAAGGTACATCTTCTCGCTTTGTCTTGCAAGAAAGACGGAATATTATTATATTCGCCGGGTTTTAAACAGTTAGTGTATGTCTCAGAAATTAGGTAAAGGCAAAATGCTTACCCTGGGCCTCCAGCACATGTTCGCCATGTTCGGGGCCACGGTATTGGTTCCGGTAATTACCGGTCTTTCAATGAGCGCCACTCTCCTTTTCGCAGGTTTAGGGACGCTCATTTTTCATTTTCTCACCAAACTCAAGGTGCCGGCATTCCTCGGCTCATCCTTCGCATTCCTCGGCGGCTACGCAGCAGTCGTAAGTATGGGCGAGCAGCAAGGGCTCACCGCTCCGGAAGCCCTTCCCTATGCCTGCATCGGAGTATTCTCTGCAGGCATCATTTATTTCATCCTTGCCGGACTGTTCGCAGCCTTCGGGGCCAAGAAGGTAATGCGCTTCTTCCCCCCTATCGTCACCGGCCCCATCATCATCGCCATCGGCCTTACCCTTAGCGGCAGCGCCATCTCCAACTGCAACAGCAACTGGTGGATAGCCCTGCTGGCCATCGCCATCATCATAGTATGCAACATCTGGGGCAAGGGAATGATAAGGATCATCCCCATCCTGCTCGGCGTGCTGGGCTCGTACGTGGTGGCAGCCTGCTTCGGCCTTTGCGACTTCTCGGCCGTGAAGGAAGCCGCCTGGCTTGGACTCCCCTTCCAGTGGGAGAATACGGCCTTCCACGTGTTCGCCAACCCCAACTGGGGGCTCATCGTGAGCGCAATAATCGCCATCGTGCCCATTTCGCTGGCCACGATGATGGAGCATATCGGAGATATGTGCGCTATATCATCGACCACCGGAGTCAACTACCTTGAGGATCCGGGTCTGCACCGCACCCTGATGGGCGACGGCCTCGCCACGATGGTGGCCTCCCTGTTCGGCGCTCCCGCCAACACCACCTACGGAGAGAACACCGGCGTGCTCAACCTCACCAAGGTTTACGACCCGCGCGTGATTCGCATCGCGGCGGTATTCGCTATCATCCTCAGTTTCTGCCCGAAGTTCAGTGCGCTCATCAGCTGTATGCCTGCCGCTACCATCGGAGGCGTGTCGCTGGTGCTCTACGGTATGATTTCCGCCGTGGGTGTGCGCAACGTGGTGGAGAACCAGGTGGACTTCAAGAAGAGCCGTAACGTAATCGTCGCAGCCCTCATCCTCGTGCTGGCCATCGGCATCAAGTATGGCGCTAACGATTCCATCTCCCTCGGATTCACGCACCTGAGCGGCCTTGCTGTAGCGGCCCTCGTGGGCGTTATCCTCAACGCAGTGCTGCCGGGCAAGGACTATGAGTTCGGCGCAAACCCCAACGGCGACAAGGCCGTGGACTTTGAGATCAACCCTTCACTCAGAAAATAATCACCTATGAATAAGAAAGTTATAATTGCCGTTGCCGTCGCAACGCTTGCCCTCGCTCAAGGAGCCAAGGCGCAGACCAACCTCCAGATGTTCTACGATTTCGCTCCCGACAGGCAGCACATAACCACCACGCTCGAAGGATTTTACGTGGACGGATGGGGCAACACCTTCTTCTTCATCGACCACGATTTCAATATGAAGGCACAGGACGGCCACGTGTACTCTCCCAGCGGCACCTATATGGAGGTCGCCCGCTGCTTCAACTTCTGGCAGGATTCACAGCTGGCGCCCGTGAGCATTCAGCTGGAGTACAACGGCGGCGTGTACAACGGCTTTACCGTAAACAACGCTTATCTCTTCGGTCTGGACTATTTCCTCCACAGCCAGGACTACAGGAACACCCTGAACATCAAGCTCCTCGGCAAGCTCATCGACTACGCCGGAGGACTGGATCTGAACGGCAACGCCCGCAAGAGCATCCTTCCCGCCCAGTTAACCCTGGTGTGGGGTATGCAGGACCTGTTCGACCTCAAGGGCCTGAGGTTCAGCGGCTTTGCCGATGTATGGAGCGAGAGCCAGACGGTCTATCGCCGCTTCGACACCCCCGAACAGGAGGAGGCCTGGTATCACCGTATGGAAGAGGAGATGCGCAACAAGGACGGCCAGCCCGACTTCAACCCCGAAGAGTCAGAAAAGTGGGCGGAGAAATGGGCTATGGTGAAGGACTCCCAGGTGGTGTTCATCTCCGAGCCTCAGATCTGGTACAACGTAGGCCAGCACTTTGGAGTGAACAACCTCAACGTTGGCGGTGAGGTTGAACTCTCCATCAATTTCGGAGGCACGATGGGCTTCCGCGCCCGCCCGTGCCTCGGAGTTAAGTGGGTGTTCTAAACCGTCAGTTTTCTATCGTCAGCCTATACTCTGCCGTAAGCGCAGGCTGCCAGGGGCTCTGAAGTTCCAGATATACCGGGATGGAAAGAACCCCGTGGAATTCTATTTCGCTCAGGTCCAGCCTCAAATATGGCCACATATCGAAGCCCTGCTCCGATGAGAAGCGGGAGCCTTCAACACTGTAGCGTACAGCGATGCGGGACTTCATACTACCGGACAGAAAATCCGTGCCAATGGTGGCACTGTGGTTATAGAAGAAGCAGTAGGCGTTGTTGGCCTTCACGCCCTCCACGAAGCCGTTGCCTTCGGGAACAGGCTTCCCGTTCGCCGCATCGGCAGGCGACACGTTGCCGGTTACCCATTTACCGTTGTCGAGCACCTGGAAGGACACATCTCCGGGGCGTTTGTCCCACAGACTTACGTGACCGGCCAGAGGGATGTAGACAAAGCCGTATTCATCATCGATAATGTAGTTAACGTCGGATTCACCATTGAGGTTGCAAGTGATGTTCGGCGCCGTCATCACATAGAACGGATCGTAGCCGACAAGGGCGTAGCCGCTGTAGTCGAGGTCTTCCCCGTAGGTCTTTGAGTAGCGCGGCCCGTCGAAACGGGTGGGGATGAAGAATTCCGTACCGCCGGACGTAATGCTGAGGGTACCCCTCATTGGTATGAAGCTGAACTCGTTGGTCCTGTAGTAGAAGGTGGTTTCGTCTTCCCAGAGATCGGAGTAGGTCATCTTGTCCTGCGACATATCGAACAGCGGCAGGGGCTGGTCGCCCAACTCGGGCTGGGTGTAGCCGAAGCGGACGGTGATACCGAGTTCCTCGAGTTTGTCGGGATCGAGCGGCTGGTCATTTTCATCAACCACCATAAACGCCAGGGTTGCCAGGTCTATATTGCACACGTCGTAATCGTACAGGCCGTATCTGGAAGTTCTGCGGTCCTGATAATACGTAGGATCGGCTCCGGTTGTGTAATAGGCGGGCGCGACCTGCGACCACCACGTCACGCTGCCGTCGTTGGCGGCGAAATCGGCCTGACCGCCTGCAGCGGGAGCGCGGAAGGTGTAATTATTGTGATGCAGGAAATCGTATGACGGGAAATCCACGGAGACTGGAAGGATAATTTGAACTTCCTGGCCCGTGTACGTGGATACCGTGATTGATTGCACCTCCTCCGGATTCTCAAGCAGATACCTGAGTTCGTAAGGAGCAGCGGTGATGGTTACATAGTCATCGGATGCCGCCAGGAACATTGAATGCTCGACGGGGCATACCGTCAGCACGCCTTCTCCGGAGACGAACGCATCGGGAGTTGCGAAATCAGGCTCGGCACCCTGGTTGATGATCTTGCCGGCGACGAACGCATCGAAGAACTCGTCCTTCAAATCCACGCTGGCGGAGTAAAGAACCGCATCCGGGTTGAAGTCGGGACCGTTGAGTACGAACTTGTACGCAGGAAGGTCGAGGACGATGGTCTCGCGGTTACGGTCGCGGGTGACCACTTCGCCTTTCACCTTCACCTTTTCGGCGCCGAAATCGTAAATCGCCTCGAAGGTGTATTTTTCGTCCCACTCGAAGCCGCTGATGTACATCTTGCCGGTGCCGGGATTGGGAACGAAATCCACGGAGGAGGTAACGTCCTTGCCCTTGGCGTTCCTTACGACCAGGCTCGCAGGCTTCTGTCCGTCGAACACAGCCGGATCCATACCGGTCTCGCCTTCCATCTCCATAGGCTGCTCGCGCCTGCTGTAGATGCCTTCTGCATTGTAGTAGCGGTCGTGGTCGACAGCGGCGTCAAGGGCGTATTCCCAGTCGATGGCGGCGTTGGCCTTAACCGTAACCATAGGCCTGATGATATCGACGTAAGAGTTGTATTCAAATTTGCCGAACGGAGTATCGAACACGTGAAGTCCGCGCACGGAACCTCCGACGGCCGCCAGGCGCGCTTCCTCGCTCGCCTCGGGATTCATCTCAATTTCAACACAACGGTTCTCGTTAACCGTCTCCAGGATAGCATCCAGAACGTGCTGATCGTGATACAGAGTAACGTCTTTTTTGCAGCCCGGGAGTACATAGTCATAGAGCTCGTAAGCCTCGTCGAGGGTTACCAGCTTGCCGTCTATATTGAATACGAGGGTCAGGCCGTCAAACATTGTACGGAATCCGGGCTCATCTTCATCGGCATCTTTACGGAATACGGTGTACGGCAGGGACTGATGCTCCTCTACAGGGGCCTCTTCCAGCGAAACGCTGCCATCGTCTCCGGTAACCGGCACGTAGGCAGAGGGCTGTAGGGCAACCGGTTCGAGAATATTGGGATAGAGAGTCGTATATGTGCTGGCTATCTCGTCTTCGAAATCGGTCCAGGTAACGGTTTCCTCGTCTTCTTCCACAGTCGTCTCGAAGTCCTGCAGGCAATAGAGCCTGAGCTGGACGGCAAAGGCGCTGCGGTTTTCGTAGGCGTTCAGGGCATCCAGGTCGTACACATAGTGCACCAGATTGTCGGAGTACACTTCCTTCGCAGGCTTGAGGCCGGAGGCGGCAAAGCTCTCAGAAGCAATGTTCACCGGCAGCACCTTGAAGGTGATTTCTCCCGTCTCGTTGTCGGCAGAAACTATGTCGAGTATCTTCAGACCGCAGTCAGGCTCCTCTCCTGAACCCGAGCGGGTCTTGACCGGGCGAACGTCGAACCAGGCCCCGTAGCAGTCGCTATAGCCGCAGTTCTTCAAGATGTCGCGGGTCTCAGGCCCGTAAAAGCCGTCATTAGCATTGGTATAATAGATAGATTCCGCCACATCTTCTGCGAACTGTGCCGGCAGGATCTGATATGTGATTTCGGTGGGCTGATCCAGGAGGATAGCCTGGTTGCCGCAACTAACCACGGCGGAATTCACGGTAATCTTGAGGTCGTCATAATCAGGCACATAAACAATGCTCTGTATGCGATTGAAGAGTTCCTTGATGTTCTTCATCGGCAGAGTGAGGACAGTACCGTCGGATGCGAGGGTAAGGTACAGATAGGAATAGTCCCACTCTACGCTGCTGAAGAACGCATCGCCGTCTTCTCCAGTGGCCTTGTCAAGCATAGTCCAGGTTACGCCGCCGTCGGTAGAGATGTACCAGTAGCCATCTTCAATCTTGAGCTGCGGAGCCACGGCGTCTTTGCCGTCGCTGCCGTCTTTGCCGGTAACGGGAATCTTGTTGCCCTTGTCGTCCGGCAACCAGGTGCCGTTCAGGGTCCAATAGTACACTCCCTCATATTGCTTGACGCCGATTACAGGGGTGTTCCCGTCTTTCCCGTTGTGTATGACGGCGGTGGTATTGTTGGAGAACTTTATCTCGTAGCCGCCCTCGACTTCCTTGACGGAGGTGACGAAGACGTTGCTTTCCAGGGCCGCCACAGCGCTCTGGAGGGCGAAGATGCAGTCGTTGGAGTTCTTGATGCGCTCCTCGAGGCTGGTAACGCGGGTCTTCAGGTCGGCGATATCCTGCTGGATGGCGGAATCGTCATAACATCCCGTGAGTGAGGAAATGAGCGCGCAGGCTGCGGCAAGAATGGAGAAAAGTCTTTTCATATCTGTTAGATTTTTATTTCAACATCTTCTTTACGAGTTCGATCATCTTGTACGGCATATACCTGAATTTCAGGTCGATGCAGGTGGGAGTGCAGAGCACGGAGCGCTCGTGGCTGAACGCCAGGAAACTGCGCTCGCTGTGGTAGGAGCCCATACCGGAGTTGCCCACGCCGCCGAATGGCATATGGCTGTTGGCGATGTGCATTATGACGTCGTTGATGCATGCTCCGCCGGAGGTCGTGCGGCCGAGAATGTCCCAGGCGTCGGCCGTCTTGCCGAAGTAATAGAACGCCAGCGGCTTCTCGCGCCCGTTGACGAATCGCACCACCTCGTCGCGGCTGCGGAAAGTCATTATGGGGAAGATAGGGCCGAAAATCTCTTCCTGCATCACGGGGGCATCGGGGCTCACGCCGTCGAGCAGGGTGGGTTCGAACCAGCGGGTGGCGGGGTCGGAATGGCCGCCGGCGAGTATGGTGCCGTCGTTCAGGTAGCCATGCAGACGCTCGAACGCGCGGTCGCGGACCACGTGGACGTAGTGTCGGGCCTCCTGCGTGCCGGAGGGATACAGTTCCGCCAGCGCCTTCTTGAACGCCTCGACGAAGGCATCCTTGATATCCTCGTGCAGGAACAGGTAGTCGGGGGCGATGCAGGTCTGGCCGCCATTGAGGCACTTGCCCCAGGCGATGCGGCGGGCGGCTATGGCGAGGTCGGCGTCTTTATCAACAATGCAGGGGCTCTTGCCGCCCAGCTCCAGCACCAGCGGGGTGAGGTAGCGGGCCTGCGACTCCATTACGAGCTTGCCGAGGGCGGGGCTGCCGGTGAAGAAGACCAGGTCGTAGCGGTGCTTCAGGAGTTCCGTGTTTACTTCCCTGTTGCCCTGGACCACGGCGACGTACTCCTCCGGGAACGCCTCCTGAATCATTCCTCCGAGGGCCTCGGACACGTTGGGCACGTAGGGGGACGGCTTGAGCACGGCGGTGCATCCGGCGGAGATGGCGCCAACCAGCGGGCTTAGGAGCAGCTGCACGGGATAGTTCCACGGGCTCATTATGAGCGTGCAGCCCAGCGGCTCGCGGATGATGTGGCTCGACGAAGGCATACAGGTAAGCGGGGTGCGTACCATGCGGCGGCGGGCCCACTTGTCTACATTTTTGAGCGCATCGGAGATTTCTCCGTACACGAGGCCGAGTTCGGTCATATACGCCTCCTCGGAGGATTTGTGCAGGTCGGCCCAGAGGGCGTCGCAGAGGGGTTTCTCCCATTTGTGCAGGGCTTCGCGGAACAGCCGCAGCTGCTGCTTGCGGAATTCTATGCTGCGGGTGACGCCGGTGGCGTAGTATTTTCGCTGGGCCTCGACTATGGCGCCTATGCGTTCGGGGGAAGTGTTCGTCATAATATCGCAAATATACTCAGAATTATTATCTTTGTGGTATGAAAAAGTATCTGTTGATAGTTTTCCTTTTTGCGGCCGGCGCATTTGCCGCCTGCACCAAGGACGCCCCCGAGACCCCCAAGAAGTATTTCGCATCCTGGAACGAGTGCGAGTCGCTCACTGCGCTGAAAGAGTATGTGCAGGATGTAACCAACATCAACTCAAAGAATTACATCAAGCCGGAAGACCGCATCGTCACCTTCGATATGGACGGCACCTTCGTCGGCGAGCTGTATCCCACTTACTTTGAGTATAACCTGCTGGAGTACAGGGCGCTGGACGATCCGACATATAAGGATGTGGCTCCGGCCGAGGTAAAGGAGGCGGCGCAGAACATCCGCGACTTCGTACGCACCGGAAAGGCTCTTCCCGATCATTTCGATATGATTCACGCCCAGGCCGCAGCTACCGCATATGCAGGTATGTCGCTGTACGATTTCGACCTGTATGTGAAGGCCTATGCATCCAAGCCTGCCAACGGGTTCACTGGAATGACTTACGGCCAGAGCTTCTACAAGCCGATGCTGGAGGTTTTCGATTATCTGGAAGACAACGGATTTACTTTCTACGTGGTCTCCGGGTCCGACAGGTTCATCTGCAGGTCCCTGGTGCACTCGCTGGGCATTTCGCCCAACAGGGTGATAGGAATGGACGTGAAGCTGAAGTCCAGCAGCCAGGGCGACGTTACCGGCGTGAACTACACGATGGACAAGTATGAGGACCTGATCCGTACCGACGAGCTGCTCATCAAGAATCTGAAAACCAACAAGGTGCTGCAGATTACGCAGGAAATCGGCAAGGTGCCGGTGCTGTCGTTCGGCAACAGTGGCGGCGACTCCGCAATGCACAATTTCTGCCTGAGCAACACTCTCAAGTGCGCAGCATTTATGCTGATTGCAGACGATGAAGCGCGCGACCACGCCAATCGAGAGAAGGCCCTCAAGCTCGGCGAGCAGTGGCGCGAGGCGGGCTACCACGTCATCTCTATGCGCGACGACTTCAAGACCATCTACGGCGCAGGGGTCAAGAAGGTGGATTTCACTTTCTAGCGGCGGATCAGCCAGAGTCCGGCCATAGTAAACAGGCCGTTCAGCGGCAGAATCTCATAACTGAACCGGTAACCTGAGAACCAGGCCTCCGAATTCAGATCCAGCACCAGACACAGGAGCGGTGCCGCTATTGCAACCAGCGGCACCCATTTGTCTTTTACGGGGGTCTTGCAAATCAGGCCGAACGAGAACAGGCCGAGGATAGGGCCGTATGTGTAGCTGGCCAGGCGGTACACGGCGTCGATGACGCTGGTGGAGTTGAGTGCGGAGAACACCAGGATACTTGCCGCCATCAGTATTGCCATAACAGAGTGTACCAGCGTGCGTTGTTTGTCGGAGCCCAGGATATCCACGGTGAATGACGTGGTGAGTGCGGTAAGCGCCGAACCTCCGGCCGGGAATCCGGCCATTATCAATCCTATTATGAACAACGACGGAATCAGGCCCGCTGCAGGCAGGAGGCCGGACCAGGCGACTGCCGGGAAAAGCTCGTCTCCTTTAGTGATTTGTATGCCGTGAGCGCCGGCGAACTGCCAGAGGAATACGCCCAGCAGGAGGAAGAGCGCTATCACCACGGTCTGGAGCACCGACGATACGATAAGGTTTATCTGCGAGTCGCGTACGTTCTTGCAGGCCAGCGTACGCTGCATCAGGTCCTGGTCGAGCCCGGTGGTGGCGATGACGGTGAAGAGGCCTCCCAGCAGCTGCTTGGGGAAGAACTGGGGATGATTGATATCATCGAAGTAGAACACCCGCATCAAAGAGGCGTCCGGCGTGCCGCACTCGCGCCCCGTGAGTATCAGACAAAGGACGACAGCAAGAATCATAGTTACGGTCTTGACGATATCGAGCCAGATTACAGCCCTCACGCCACGGCGAACGGTGTACAGCCACTCCAGAAGCATAACGGTCAGAACGGTAACCCAGAACGGTACGCCTGCAGGGCCGGCAACCAGGAGTTGTATAGTCGCAATCATCAGGTACAGACGCACGGAGGCTCCGGTTATCTTCGAGATAAAGAAGAACCACGCACCGCTCTTGTGCGAGGCCACGCCGAATCTCTTGTCGAGGTATTCATACACAGACACCACCCCAAGCCGGAAATAGAGCGGCGTGAGCACGAAGGCGATAACCAGATATCCGAGGAAGAACCCCAGGCACATCTGCAGATAGCCGAACCCAACACTCCCCACCATCCCGGGCACCGACACGAACGTCACGCCCGACATACAGGAGCCAATCATCGCAATCGCCACCTTCCACCATGAATAGGAACGGCTTGCGTAGAAATCTTTCGTCTGTTTTCCCATAACTCTCCCGCAAATATAGTCTTTCTGTGCTGGGAAAGCAAACGTGTATTGCATCTATAGACGAGGTTTTGTAACTTCGCAGAAAACGAGAGTATGGTTATTCTGATTACTGGAGCGAGCAGCGGCATAGGCAACGAAGCCGCAAAGATGCTGGCCGCGCAGGGACACAAGGTGTATGCGGCGGCCAGGCGTACGGAACTGCTGGAACCGCTTAAGGCAGACGGGATTGTGCCGGTGCGGCTAGATGTTACCGACGAGGAGTCCTGCCGCAGTTGCGTTCAGGCCATCATCGATGCCGAAGGGCGCATAGACGCGCTGGTGAACAACGCCGGCTACGGCTACCTCGGGCCGATAGAATGCGTGCCGATGGCTGACGCCCGCAAACAGATTGAGACCAACCTGCTCGGGATGGCGTACCTCTGCTCGCTGGTCATCCCGCATATGCGCGCCCAAAAGAGCGGCCGCATCGTCAATATATCATCCATCGCCGGGCTGGTGCCGGTGCTGTACGGCGGATGGTACAACATCTCCAAATACGGCGTCGAGGCGCTGAGCGACAACCTCCGCATGGAACTCAAACCCTTCGGTATAAAGGTAATAAAGATCGAACCCGGCGGCATCAAGACTCCCTGGGGCTCCATCGCGGCAGACCATCTCGAAGAATGCACGGAGAGCACCGTTTACGCCGATCCCGCCCGCCGCGAGGGCGAGTTCTTCCGCAAGCACTACAGTGGCAACCTCCTCACCCGCCCCATCGCCGTCGCACGTTCAATCAGCCACGCCGTCAACGCCCGCCGCCCGCGTGTCCGCTACCGCCCCGGCCTCGGCGCCACCTTCCTTATCGTCTCCCACTCCCTCCTCCCCCCTCGCCTCTGGGACTCCCTCGCCAGCATCATGAGCAAAGCCAAGTGACGCTATGCCAAGAACAGCACTAGTTACCGGAGGGAGTTCCGGGATTGGGTTTGAGTACGCCAGGGAATTTGCGGCCAGGGGGTACGCAATCGCCATCGTAAGCAACCGGGAGGCCGATTTGGCCAGCGCCAAAGAGGCCCTGGAGGGTGAATTCGCCACGCCCGTCCACACTCTTTTCGTCAATCTGGCAGAGGCCGGCTGCGCACAGCGCATCCTCGAGTGGTGCGATTCCCATGACCTGCAGGTCGATGTGCTGGTTAACAACGCCGGTATGTTCTTTATGGAGTATCTGGGGGCGCATAACAACAAGAAGGCAGAGATAATGATGAACCTCCACGTGAACACACCTACCGAGCTCTGCATCCTCTTCGGCTCCCGGATGAAAGAACGGCGCGAGGGCTATATCCTCAATATGTCATCGATGACGGCGGAGATTCCCGCTCCGGGGATTGCCGTTTATTCGGCCTCCAAGGCTTATCTGAAGAGCTTCGGAATGGGCTTTTCCTATGAGATGCGCCCCTTTGGGGTGAAAGTCACGACCGTTTGCCCGGCAGCCATCGACACTGGCCTCTACCCCATCAGCCCCAGCCTCAGGAAATTCCTGCGCCGCCTCGGCATCATCCGCAGCCCCCGCTGGCTCGTCCGCCGCGCCGTCCGCGCCCTCTTCCGCGGCCGCAGGGTCATCAGCCCCGGCTTCACCAACGCCCTCGTCCCCGCTCTGGTCGCCCTTCTCCCCCCTCGCCTCATCGACCACCTGGGGATGAAGTGGATTTACCGCTAATCACTCCTTAGCCAAGGCATTAAGCAGCAACTCCATATTGGTCATGTTGTCACGGAGGTTCTCTTTTGTGAGGCCTTTGTACTTCTTGTATTCTCGGGTTGTCATCCCGCTCCAAGTCTTGGACATCAGGTCAGTCAAGAATGCAAAATCGACCTCTTTGGTTACACCGCCACGTTTCCATTCATCGGTAAGACCTTTCCGGATTTCTATTGACTTTATTCGGCGGTTAATCCAGGCCTTCGAGTATCCAAGACGCCGGTAGTCGGCAATTGCCTGGTCGATACTGCGCTCCGGATCGATTGCCTGATTGATGCGTTCGGCAGCCACCTGAGCCATCCAGATTTTAAAGGGCTCGGCCTTCTTGGATGGGATGGATTGGATGATGCGGAAGATGCCTTGCATGTCAGCACAGCGCATTCTTTGAGGCCCACCATCAGTCATTATCGAAAGGAGGGGTACAATTTGTACCCACCCTTTAGACAGCTCCGGATCCCTCAACTTCATTCTCTTGACATACTGCTTTGGATCGTGACTGTCTGTAAGGACCGCAATTACATCTTCTACTACAAAGAACCACTTGTCTTCTTTCTCGACCCATACCGAGCGTATCTTCTTTTGCTCAAACAACTGTATCTTCTCAATGTCCGACATGGCAAATCGTTTTTACAAATATAATCGTTCTATGCCGGGAAAGCAAACAGTCTGCAGGGCGTTTTTCGCAACCATCATAATATCAGCCCATTCCAATTCTCCTATGCGTCATTTGGAGCATTTTTTCATATCAACATCGATTCGCATCCTTCGAGGATATCCTGGAATGCCTCTTCAAAATCTCCGGTATACCAGGGGTCGGCGACATCGCGGGGAAAGCCGGCGTATGACATCATCAGATGAATTTTGCCCTGTGGGTCATCCGGAATGATGCGCCTGATAAGATGCAGGTTTGAGTGGTCCATACAGATGATTCTGTCGAACCTGTCATAATCAGTGCGGGTAATCTGCCGGGCCTGTTTAGCATTATCGAACTGAATCCCGTGCTGAGCGAGGCAACGCTTTGCCGGAGGATAGATGGGATTCCCAATCTCCTCCGTCGACACCGCCGCCGACTCTATATAATATTGGCCCTCAAGCCCTCTGGCCTTAACCAGCGCCTTGAGTATGAACTCCGCCATCGGACTCCGGCAAATGTTGCCGTGGCACACAAAAAGTATCCTCATCATACTCCAGAAATATAATCGTTCTGCGCCGGGATTAGCCTATCAACACATCCCAATAGCCGTTTCGCTTACCGTTCCTACGGACTATGATGCCTTTTTCAGAAAGGGACGCCATAATGCGTTTTACTGTTCTCTCAGATTTTCCTATGACCTGTGCAATTTCTTTTTGCATGATACGATTATTCTGTGAAAGACATGTAAGCACGGCGCGTTCTTCCAAAGTGACATTCAAAGTGCCAATTTGGCCCTTTGGAGAATTGTGTTTGTCACTTTGATAACTGATATGAAGATAACGGTTCTTCAAGTCAGGCGAAAATCCTTTACTCCTATTGGAATAATTTGCCCGGACAAGTGCATTCCTAAAGTACCAGGAATGAGCAGAAAACAACTCGTTATTAATCTTAAAACCAAAAGAACGAAGATACATGATTAGAAATACGGCCGTCGTTCGTGTGTTCCCTTCTCCGAACGGATGGATCTGCCAGATACCAGCGACGAAGGAGGCGATGTGTTTTATGGCTTCGTCTGTGGATGCAGATGCATAATCAAACTTCCGTTCCTCTGCGAAATCGTAATCAAGTGTCTCCTTCAAATTCTCAAAGGGATTGTAGAGCACCGATTCGCCATCGACATCCTGGAGACCGATAGCTGTTAGCCAAGCGTCCGCCTTCGATCTGCGCCCAGGTTCACCTTGCTGGATATATTCATCAAAAACACTCATAATCAATTAGTACAAATTTACACAATAATAGCCGTAATAACAAAACGGCTTAACATTGACTATGTATAATGGCGTGTTTTAAAACTCGGCGCATAATCATAAAACTGTCCGAATATTTCGGCGGTTGTTATAGTCGGAATCTGGTCATTGACACATTTGTCCGACAACAACGGACAACTGAGGTTGAACGGTCAATCTGACGTCTTTCACCGCTTTTCCCGTCAGATTGGGTACAAAATGCCCTATTCTGACGACTTTTGGTTTAAAATCCGTCAGATAGTAGTATAGGAGACGGGAGCGGATACTTAACGGTGAAACGGATGACGGAGGCTTCGCATCAGTTTCGGCAAGCGAAAAGAGAGGAAAAAGAAAAAAACGGCCTCATTGACGGATGACGGAGACGGTTTATCCGTTTCGTGAGAGGTGAAGTGATGGAGGTGTTTGAGGCGATGAATTGCCGCGAAATACACCAGCGGCCCTTCCTATGTATCTCGTGACACGGAAAAGGCCGTTTTCAGTGGTTTTGCTGACGCGAAATACACGGGAGGGGCTCCGGATGGATTTCGTGGCAGGAAGGCGAGACTAATACCGGTCGGCGGCACCGCCGCCGGGGCATACGCGGAAACGGCTGGCAGCATACGAAAAACCGGAGGCCGCAGGCCGACTAAAGCCCCTCCCCGAGGGCGGGGGTTTGGGGGTAACGTAGTAGCGCCACTTAACAAGGCGCCAGCAGGCGCCGCGGCGGAGCGTCAGCGAGGTTTTTGTAAGAAAACCGAAGCAGCGAAGCTGCCCGCGGAACGTAGTGGAGCGGCAATGCCCCTGGGGGCAGTCGCGAAGCGACGGGGGATATAGGGGTCCCGCCGAGGGCACACGAAATAAGCAGGCGTGCAGCCTGCTTTCGTGTGCCCAAGGCGGGACTCGAACCCGCACGCCTTTAAGGGACAATGGATTTTGAGTCCATCGCGTCTACCATTCCGCCACTCGGGCAAAGGTGGAAGGCAAAGGTATCTATAATTCTTGGATTTTCAAAACTCATAGCGTATCTTCGTATCCAATATGATTTGCACCAGCCTGCAGCACAAGACATACGATGAGATTCTGGAGGTGCTGCCCTCCCTGGAGATGGCCGAAATCCGGCTCGACCTCTGTCCCCTCTCCGACGAAGACATAGAGGAACTGTTCGCACAGACGGACATTCCGCTGATAGCGACCTGCAGGGGCGGGGGGATACCGGGTCAAGCCCGGAATGAGGAAAGAGGGGCCCGGAATGAAGGAAAAGAGGGCGGAAAAGAGGGAAGGGACGAAGGAAGAGGGACCCGGAATGAGGAAAACGTGGGCTGGGCTGAGGCGGAGCGCAAACTGACCATCGCCGTGGAGGCGGGGGCGAGGTTTGCGGACCTGGAGATAGAGGCGCCGTCGGACTTCAGCCGGCGGTTCCAGAAGCTCTGCCGGGAGTCGGGCACAGAACTCATACGCTCGTACCACGATTTCGTGGGCACGCCGGACGACCACGGCCTCCAGATGGCCCTCGCCCGCTGCTTCCGCTACGGGGCCGACATCGCCAAGATAGTGACTACCTGCCACAACGCCGCCGACGCCAAACGCATCATCGGGCTCTACAGCGTGGTGCTGGAGAACGTGGATTCCCTGCAGGGCCGCCTGATTGCCTTCGGAATGGGCGCCGCCGGCACGGAAACCCGCATCGGGTGCCTGAAGCGCGGCGCGCCATTCACATACGCCACCCTGAGCGACACCGAGCGGACCGCGCCCGGTCAGCCCATCGCCGCAGAACTGGCGAAAAAAATCTACGGCCAGCGCAAGCCCGTGCACTTCAGAGGGATACGGATGCCGGCGTCGAAGAGTTTCGCCCAGCGCGCCATTCTCGCGGCCGCACTGGCAGAAGGCACCTCGCACCTCTCCGACTACTCCCCCTGCGACGACAGCGAGGCCGCAATACGCGTCGCCGAAGCCCTCGGAGCCATAGTCACCAAAGACGGCAGCACGCTGACCATCACCGGTATAGGCAACGCCGGCGCGTTACAACTCGACAAACTCGACGTGGGCGAATCGGGCCTGCTGGCTCGCCTGTCGATCCCCATCCTCTCCGCCATCAACGGGCAGCCCTTCCGCATCGAAGGCCAGGGCACGCTCCCCCGCCGACCGATGAACTCGGCCGCAGCAATAATGGCGGCCTTCGGGGTGCTGCTGAACAACGCTGAAGCGGAAGGAGATTCTTCGACTTCGCTCAGAATGACAAATAAGGAGGCCCACGCGACAAAAGGCGACGCCCCCACGGCAAAACGCGAGATCCACGTCCCCCTGACGGTACGCGGCACGCTGATACCGGGCAACGCGGAAGTGAGCGGAAGCGGCGGCTCGCAACTCATCTCCGGCCTGCTGATGGCCCTACCGATGTGCGCCAGGGACAGTTTCCTCCACGTCACCGACCCAAAGAGCATCCCCTATATGTACATCACGCTCGACGTGCTGCGCCACTTCGGCATCAGCACCCGCAGCGAGATGGAGGGCGACGCAAAAATGTTGGAGGCGGAAGACTGGAGCGGCTGCACCGGCATCAGCTTCAAGGTCCGCGGAGGCCAGCGCTACAAGGCAGCCGACTTCGGAATCGAGAGCGACTGGAGCGCTGCCGCGTGCTTCCTGGTGGCCGGAGCGGTCTTCGGAAGCGCGGAATTGGAAGGGATGGATATGAAGTCCATCCAGGCCGACATAGCCATCGTGGACGTTCTGGTGGAGGCAGGAGCGCTGGTGTCGCAACTCGACGACGTCACGCTGTGCGTACGGCGCGCGCCCCTGGAGGGCTTCACAATCGACCTCAACAACGCCCCTGACCTCTTCCCGGCCGTGTCGGTTCTGGCGGCCTTCTGCGCCGGCGAATCACGCATAGCCGGGCTCGGAAGGCTGGCCGGCAAGGAATCCGACCGGGCGGCGGCGATAATCGATATGCTCACCGGTATGGGGGTTGAGGCTGAAGCGCAGGGCGACGAGCTCGTGGTGCAGGGCGAAACCCTCGTGAGCCGCCTGCTTTGCGGTCGCCTGCTGAAAGGCGGTGCCTACAGTTCGCACCACGACCACCGTATGGCGATGGCCCTGAGCGTTGCAGCCTTGGGCGCCGATTCCCCTATAGAGATAGACGACACCGCCTGCGTGAGCAAATCCTTCCCTGGATTCTTCGAAATGTTCCAATAAAAAAACCGGCCCTCAGGACCGGTTTTTCAATTATTTCTTTCCGAAGCGGAAAATCAGGGAAACTGCATAAGTGCTGTTCTTCTCTGAGAAGTTGTAGCTGGGCGTCATAACCGAGAAGTCCAGCGTGAAGCACTTGCCGAAGTCGAAAGCGGTGCCGTTCTTACCACCCCAGCCAAAGCCCGTGGCCTGGGAAGAGTAGCCGAACATAACGCCGGTGTGAGGATAGAACTTGAACCACTTGGGTCCGATTGCAACGCCGATCTCAGGGGCTGCGAAAGCACCCCACTCGCGTGATGCGGGGATGATGTAGCCGAAAGCCTCGGCACCAACTCCGACGGAGACGAATGCATTACGGTTGTAGTTGCGGAAGCCGAAAGAAGCACCGCCACCGAATTCTTCAAAATTAGTGAGGAAACTGACACCTGCGTAAGGTACGGTCTCCCTCTTCTGGGCTGATGCGCTGACGGTCAGTGCAACGGCCGCAATCAATAAAACGATAATCTTTTTCATAAGTGATCATTAAAAAAGAGGCCGGCCTTTGCAAGACGACCTCTTGATCCTAAATCATTCTAAATGATTATTTCTTCATCTTGCCGAGGCGGGCGACAACCTTGATCTTATCCTGCTGGAACAGACCGGGAACGCCACTGGTAATGACGGTAACCTGAGGATACATCACGAAGTCGTATCCAGGGTTCTTCTCGTACAGATCATACACTGCATACTGAGTGTCGAGGCTCAGGGTAGTGGTGATGCCGTAGATAGGAGTAGAGATCTGGCCGTACCTGTTGGTGAACAGACGGGACCAGTCGATACCGAATACGCGGGTAACAGTTGCTTCGCCGACAACCTGCTCGGAGAGGATATAATCGTCAGCGTTCAGCTGGAACTGTACGATGGGCTCCTTCATGGTACGGTTGGTGGTAGAGCAGCTGGTTGCGATTGCCACAACGGCGAGAAGAATAACAAATAAAGACTTTTTCATTTTGTAATTGATTTAAAAGTTCACAAATATACTAATTATTCTTAATATATTCATCAATAATTATTCTTAATATATTCATCAATAGCCTTTGCCGCGGTACGTCCGGCACCCATAGCCAGGATTACCGTTGCGGCTCCGGTAACCGCGTCGCCGCCGGCAAACACGCCCTTGCGGGTGGTGGCGCCGCTCTCATCGGCGATGAGGCAGCCCCTGCGGTTGGTCTCAAGACCTGCGGTAGTGCGGGAAATCATAGGGTTGGGAGAGGTTCCGAGGGCCATAATTACGGTCTCGGTCTCAATCTCGAACTCGCTGCCTTCCACGGGCACAGGGCTGCGGCGGCCGCTCTCGTCGGGCTCGCCCAGTTCCATACGGATGCACTTGAGGGCCTTCACCCAGCCCTTCTCGTCGCCGATAACCTCGACGGGATTGGTAAGCATATCGAAGATAATACCTTCCTCGATGGCGTGGTGGACCTCCTCGCGGCGGGCGGGAAGCTCAGCCTCGGTACGGCGATAAACGATGTGCACCTCGGCACCCAGACGCAAGGCCGTGCGGGCGGCGTCCATAGCCACGTTGCCACCACCAACCACGCAGACCTTCTTGCCGGCGTGGATAGGAGTAAGGTAATCCTCACGCCAGGCCTTCATAAGGTTGTTGCGGGTAAGGAACTCGTTGGCGGAGAATACGCCGCAGAGGTTCTCGCCGGGGATGTTCATAAATTTGGGCAGACCTGCTCCGGAGCCGATGAATACGGCCTTGAAGCCTTCCTGGTCCATCAGGGAATCGATGGTGACGGTCTTGCCGATGATGACGTCGGTCTCAATCTTGACGCCGAGCTTGCGGACCTCTTCGATTTCGTGCTTGAGCACCTTGTCCTTGGGGAGACGGAATTCGGGGATACCGTATTCCAGCACGCCGCCGGCCTTGTGAAGGGCCTCGAAAATGGTGACGTCGTAGCCCCATTTAGCGAGGTCGGAGGCACAAGCCAGACCGGCAGGGCCGGAGCCGACAACCGCTACCTTGACGCCGTTGGCGGGAGCTACCTCGGCAGATGCCTTGCCGAGATTCTCATCGGCCACGAAGCGCTCGAGCTTGCCGATGGCAACCGGCTCGCCCTTGACTCCGAGGATGCAACTGCCCTCGCACTGGGTCTCCTGCGGGCACACGCGGCCGCAGACGGCAGGAAGGGAGCTATCCTTCGCGATAACGGCGGCAGCGCCCTGCATATCTCCCTCAACCACCTTGGCGATGAATTCGGGAATCTGCACATTGACAGGGCAGGCACTCACGCAGCGGGGATTCTTGCAATGCAGGCAGCGGGATGCCTCGAGCATCGCCTCTTCACGGTTGTAACCGTAGCAAACTTCTTCGAAATTGGTTGCGCGGACCTTGGGATCCTGCTCGCGGACCGCGACCCTGGGTATTCTGTTAGCCATTATTTTCCCCTCCCTATTTTACAGACGTGATGTTCCATTGCTGCGGCTTCTTCGGCCCTGTACTGGCCCTGGCGGCGCATCGCCTCGTCGAAATCGACCTCGTATCCGTCGAACTCGGGGCCTTCCACGCAGGCGAAGCGGGTCTTGCCGCCCACGCTCACGCGGCAGGCACCGCACATTCCGGTGCCGTCCACCATTAGGGTGTTGAGGCTAACGATTGCGGGGATGCCGAGTTTCTTGCAGGTGAGGGTGGTGAACTTCATCATAATCATAGGACCGATGATGACAGCCTGGGTGTACTTGTGACCCTCGGAAACGACGTGCTCGAGCATATTGGTACCCATACCCTTGAAGCCGTAGGAACCGTCGTCGGTGCAGATGAACAGATTGTCGCAGACGGGGGCCATCTCCTCGGTGTAGATGAGGATGTCCTTGGTCTTGGCGCCTATAATTACGTCCACGGGAACTCCGTGCTCCTTGAGCCACTTGGCCTGGGGATAGACGGGTGCGGTGCCGAGACCGCCGGCGATGAGAATGTAGCGCTGCTGCTTCAGCTTCTCTTCAGGCATCTCGACGAACTCGGAAGGAAGACCCAAGGGGCCCACCACGTCGGCGAAGCACTCGCCGGGTTCGTATGCAATAATGTCTGTTGAGGAAGCGCCAATCTTCTGGGTGACGATGGTCACGGTGCCTTCCTCGCGGTCGAAGTCGCTGATGGTTAAAGGAATCCTCTCGCCTTTCTCGTCTGCGCGCACAATCAGGAACTGGCCTGGCTGGGCCGCAGCGGCAAGACGGGGTGCCGACACCTTCATCCTGCAGATGATGGGCGTCAGCATCTCTTTGGTTAAGATTTCAAACATTGCTTAAGTTATTGTTGATTTGCTTTTATAAGTTCGCGGATCTCGATCTTGGCGTCCCTCCAGCGGGGAATGTCGATCTTGGTACCGATGACCTCCACCACCTTGGCGGCAATGATGGAGCCGACCTCGCCGCACACCTTGAGGGGCATTCCCTGGGCGTGAGCGTAGATGAAGCCGGCGGCGTAGGTGTCTCCGGCGCCAGTGGCATCGACGGTTGCGGCGGGCCAGGCGGGGATGTAATGCTCCTCGTCGCCCGACTTGACCCAGCTGCCGTCCTTGCCGACCTTCACGATGGCAATCTTGCAGAGATTGGAGAGTTCCTCCAGGGCGGAGTGGGCGTCGGCCAGCTTGGTAAACGCACGGCTCTCGGTTTCGTTGGCGAATACTATATCGACATAACGGTCAACTATATCGTGCAGGAAGGCATTGTTGCTCTCCACGACGTTGTAGGAAGCCATATCGAGCGAGATGATGCAGCCCGCATCGTGCGCGAGCTCCACAGCCTTGCGGATAAGCGCCTGGTTCTGAACCAGATAGCCTTCGATATGGAAATAGTCGTGGCCCTGGAAATACTCGGGCTTGAGGTCTTCCGGCACGAGGTCGAGCGCGGCGCCGAGATACACGGCGAAGGTGCGTTCGGCGTTGCCGCCGCTCACGAATACCATCGAACGGCCGCTGGACTTGGGGCTCTTGAGCAGCAGGGTGTTGACCCCGTACTGCTCCTGGTCGCTCTTGAAGAGGAGGCCCAGTTCGTCGTCGCCAATCTTGCCGATGAAGCTGGAGGGCATTCCGAAGATGGAGGTGCAGACGATGGTGTTGGCCGCACTGCCGCCGGCGACATACTTGACGCCGAGGGGCTTGAGGGAAGCCCAGATCTTGTCGCCCGTCTCCATATCGACGTGCTGCATACTTCCGCGGGGCAGATGGTAGGTATTCAGGAGGGTGTCATCCGGCAGGACTGCCAGGATGTCCGTAAGCGCATTGCCTATGCCTAGAATAGATTTCATAACCTACAAATATACGAAAATAATCGTACCTTTGTGCCGTGATTAAGAAGTATCTTATAGTATTCCTGATTTCGATGGTACCCCTCATCGAAATACGCGGCGCAATGCCATATGCGGTAGCTTTCGGACTGCCTATCGTGCCTTCCTGCATCGTGGCCGTACTCGGCAATATGCTGCCGGTTCCCTTCATCTTCCTGTTCGCCCGCCGCATCCTGGAATGGGGCAAGGACAAGAAGTTCATCGGAGGCTTCTTCCGCTGGTGCCTCGAAAAGGGCGAGAAAGGCGGCCGCAAACTGGAAGAGAAGGCCGGCCGCGGGCTCTACTGGGCCCTGCTGCTCTTCGTTGGCATTCCCCTGCCAGGCACGGGCGCCTGGACAGGCACCCTGGCCGCCAGCATCCTCAATATGGACTTCAAGAAGAGCGTCGTATTCGTAATGCTCGGCGTCCTGCTCGCCGGCGCCATAATGCTCGCCGGCTCACTCGGAGTCTTCGGAGCAATCCGGCTAATCAAATAAAAAAAGCCTCGCAACTTGCGAGGCATTTTCATTTACAGGAGGTGGAATCCCACCGTCAGTCCTGCCATCACTATACTCACCATACTCATGAGCTTGATGAGGATGTTCAGCGAAGGGCCGGAAGTATCCTTGAAGGGGTCACCCACGGTGTCGCCCACGACGGTTGCGTGGTGGCACTCGGAGTTCTTGCCGCCGAAGTGGCCTTCCTCCACGTACTTCTTGGCGTTATCCCAGGCACCGCCGGAATTGGACATAAACACGGCCAGCACGAAGCCTGCGCCGAGTCCGCCAATGAGCAGGCCAAGTACACCCGCTACGCCGAGCACGACGCCCACGATAATGGGCACGATGATGGCGAGCAGTGCCGGGCCGAGCATCTCCTGCTGGGCGGCCTTGGTGGAGATTTCCACGCAGCGCTTGTAGTCGGGAGTGCCTTCACCGGTAAGGATGCCCTTGATCTCGCGGAACTGGCGGCGAACCTCGACCACCATCTTGGAGGCGGCGCGGCCCACGGCGTTCATAGTGAGGCCGCAGAAGAGGAATGCCATCATTGAGCCCACGAACACGCCCGCAAGCACGGACGGATTCATCAGGGACACATTGTAGCTGTTCAGGATATCGAGGATGGAGGCATCGGCTGCCTTCACCTGCCCTGCAACGCCGGCGATATAGGCACCGGAGCGCTCGAGGGCGATCTTGATCTCTTCGATGTAGGAGGCCAGCAGGGCGAGGGCGGTAAGCGCGGCGGAGCCGATTGCGAAGCCCTTGCCGGTGGCGGCGGTGGTGTTGCCGAGGGCGTCGAGAACGTCGGTGCGCTCGCGTACCTCAGGCTCGAGTTCGCTCATCTGGGCGTTGCCGCCGGCGTTGTCGGCGATAGGGCCGTAAGCATCGGTAGCAAGGGTGATTCCGAGGGTGCTGAGCATACCCACGGCAGCGATGGCCACGCCGTAGAGACCCTTGGAAAGGGCGGCAGCAGTCATCATATTCTGCACGTCGAATCCGATGGCGAACAAGTAAGCCAGCACGATGGCGACCACGATGGCGATCACCGGAATAGCAGTGGAGACCATTCCCAGGCCAACACCGTTGATGATAACGGTAGCCGGGCCGGTCTTGGATGCCTCAGCGAGCTTCTGCGTGGGCTTGTATGAATGGGAGGTGTAATACTCCGTAGCCTTGCCGATTACCACACCGGCGCAGAGGCCTGCAACCACTGAGCAGGAGAAGTGCCACCAGTCGCTGTTCTGCGTGCCGAATACCAGGGCAAGGATGCCGAAGGTTGCGACGCCGCTGAGAATGGCGGCCATATTGGTGCCGAAGCTCATGCTCTTGAGGAGCTGGCCCATTCCGGCGCCCTCCTTGGTGCGGACGGTGAAGATGCTGATGATGGACAGCAGCACGCCCACGGCCGCGATAAGCATAGGGGCGATGATGGCCTTGGTCTGCATCTCGGGGCCGAGTGCATAGAAGGCGGAAGCGCCAAGGGCCATAGTACTGAGGATGGAGCCGCAGTAGCTCTCGTAGAGGTCTGCGCCCATTCCGGCCACGTCACCCACGTTGTCGCCTACGTTGTCGGCGATGGTAGCGGGGTTGCGGGGGTCGTCTTCGGGCAGGTCGGACTCAACTTTTCCTACGATGTCGGCGCCGACATCAGCGGCCTTGGTGTAAATACCGCCGCCCACGCGGGCGAAGAGAGCCTGGGTGGATGCGCCCATTCCGAAGGTAAGCATGGTGGTGGTGATGACCACGAGCTTCTGGGCCTCGGATGCCTCCACGATGCAGGCGTTGAGCACGATGTACCAGAGGGCGATGTCGAGCAGGCCGAGGCCCACGACGGTGAGACCCATAACGGCGCCGGAGCGGAACGCGACCTTAAGGCCGGCGTTGAGCGAGCGGCGTGCCGCATTGGCGGTGCGTCCGGAGGCGAAAGTCGCGGTCTTCATACCGATGAAGCCGGCAAGGCCGCTGAAGAAACCGCCCGTAAGGAATGCGAACGGCACCCAGGGATTCTGTACGTGGAACACGTATGCGAGGATGGCGAAGAAAACGGCCATGATCGCGAATACAATGACGACTACCTTGTACTGTTGCTTGAGATAAGCCATTGCGCCCTCGCGGACGTACTGGGCTATCTGCTTCATTGTAGGTGTTCCCTCATCCTGCTTCTTCATCTGCCTGTAGAAGATGAAGGCGAAGAGCAGTGCCAGAACGGAGGCACAGGGAACTGCATAGAACAGAGGATTCATAGATTAAAATTTTAGCCCACTAAAGTAGGAATTTTGCTTGAGAAAAACAAAGCCCCGAACTGTATCTCAGTCGGGGCTTGATTCTTGGGAAGGTCTTATTCCGCCTTCTCCTCCTGTGCGGGGGCCTCTGCTGCGGGCTCTGCTGCAGGAACTTCTGCCTTCTTGGCGCGGCTGCGGCGGGTGGTCTTCTTAGCGGCCTTGGGTGCTGCTGCAAGCGCGGCCTCGTTGAAGTCAACCAGCTCGATCAGAGCCATCTCGGCAGCGTCTCCCTGACGGAAACCGACGTGAAGAACGCGGGTATATCCGCCCGGACGGTCTGCAATCTTCGGAGCGATTGTGCGGAAAAGCTCGGTGACTGCATTCTTGTCCTTGAGGTAGCTGAACACGACGCGGCGGGAGTGGGTGGTGTCTTCCTTGGACTTGGTGATAAGCGGCTCCACGTAGCTCTTGAGGGCCTTGGCCTTGGCAACGGTGGTGGTGATGCGCTTGTGAAGGATCAGGGAAGAAGCCATATTCGCAAGCATAGCCTTGCGGTGACCACTCTGACGTCCCAGATGATTGATAGCTTTATTGTGTCTCATCTCTACTGTTCAATTTTTTTCTTGGGTTCGATATTATACTTGGTGACGTCCATTCCGAACTCGAGTTTCATCTTCTCGACGAGAAGCTCAATCTCGTGGAGGCTCTTGCGCCCGAAGTTGCGGAACTTCATCAACTCGGGACGGGTGTAGGACACCAGGTCTGCGAATGTCTCGATTTCAGCGGCCTTGAGGCAGTTGAAAGCGCGGACGGACAGACCGACGTCGGCGAGCTTGGAGAGAAGCAGGTGCCTCGTGCGGAGGGATTCCTCATCAAGTTCGTTGCTGGCGGACTCCACGGCGCTCTCGATGGGCACCTTCTTGTCGTCCGTGAACAGCCTGAAATGGTAAATCAATATGTTGGCAGCCTCCTGGAGGGCGTCGTCGGGGCTGATGGAGCCGTCGGTGACAACCTCAAGGGTGAGCTTCTCGTAGTCCGTCTTCTGCTCGACGCGCCAGTTGTCAACACTCCAGTTGACCTTGCGGATAGGAGTGTAGATGGCATCCACGGGGATGGTGCCGATGGGCGTGTTCTCGTCCCTGCTCTCCTCGGCGGGCACGAAGCCGCGGCCCTTGGTGATGGTGAGGGAGATTTCGAGTTTGACGGAGGGTTCGAGGGAACAGATGTGCTGCTCCAGGTTCAACACCTTGAAAGAAGACAATCCTTTGGAGATATCCTCAGCGGTAAACTCCTGCTTGCCGCTGATGGTAATGTTGACGGTCTCGGAATCGACGGATTCGACCATTCTGCGGAACCTCACCTGCTTGAGGTTGAGGATGATGTCCTGCAGCCCCTCGATAACGCCGGGGATGGTCTGGAACTCCTGGTCAACTCCGACAATCTTGATCTGGGAGATAGCGAAACCTTCCAGGGACGCCAGCAGGATGCGGCGGAGAGCATTGCCGATAGTCTGTCCGTATCCCGGCTCCAGAGGGCGGAATTCGAAACGGCCGACGGTATCGGTGCTTTCGAGCAGTATCACCTTGTCAGGCTTCTGAAATGCTAAGATTGCCATATTGTTCTTTTTGAGGTGTTAACTGTTACTTGGAGTAGAGGTCAACTATAAGCTGCTCGTTGATGTTCTCGGGAACTTCGGCGCGGGTGGGCACGTTGAGGAACTTGCCCACGAGGGTCTTCTGGTCGAACTCGAGCCAGGAATACTTGGTGACGGATGCCACGCTTGCCTGGATGACCTCGAGGCTCTTGGACCTTTCGCGTACAGCAATGGTGTCGCCCGGCTTCACCTGGGCGGAAGGGATGCTGCAAACGTCCCCGTTGAGGGTGATGTGATGGTGGGAGACAAGCTGACGGGCGGCGGCGCGGCTGGGAGCGATGCCCAGACGGTACACCACGTTGTCGAGGCGGGACTCGAGGAGGAGAATGAGGTTCTCACCCTTCTGTCCGGCCATGCGGGTGGCCTTCTCGTAGGTGTTGCGGAACTGACGCTCGAGCACACCGTACATATACTTGACCTTCTGCTTCTCCTTGAGCTGGGTGCCGTACTCCTTCTGCTTCTTGCGCTTGGCGGCGAGTCCGTGCTGTCCCGGAGGGAAGTTTCTCTTCTCGAAGTACTTGTCTGCGCCGAAAATAGGCTCGCCGAACTTACGGGCGATCTTGGTGCTGGGACCTGTATATCTTGCCATAGTAATTCTGCTTTAAAAGGGTTAAACTTTACGACGGCCTTTCGGTCTGCATCCGTTGTGAGGCATAGGGGTGACGTCGATGATCTCGGTCACGATGATGCCTGCGTTGTTGATGGTGCGGACAGCGGACTCACGTCCGGAGCCGGGCCCCTTCACGTAGCACTTGACCCTGCGGAGACCTGCATCGTATGCTGTCTTGGCAGCATCCTCAGCGGCCATCTGGGCAGCGTAGGGAGTGTTCTTCTTCGAACCTCTGAATCCGCACTTACCGGCAGAGCCCCAGCTGATAACCTGGCCCTGGGCATTGGTAAGGGAGACGATGACGTTGTTGAAGGTTGATGA